>CAZHDX010000014.1:0-16495 GCA_964531195.1 uncultured Nitrosopumilaceae archaeon | reverse complement strand
CGAGGTCTATCACAACTTGGCCCTGCATCAAGACGTGCTTGCATGGGTGCAATGTTATTGGCAAATCCTGTATTGCTAGAGCCAACACTTGGAATTGAAGTTAGAGTTCCACAGGAAATGATTGGAAACGTTGCAGGAGTAATTTCTGGTAAAAGAGGTAAAGTACTAAACATGGAACAAAAAGGAGTCGTACACATTTTAACTGGAGAGCTGCCAGCATCTGAAACTTTTGATCTTTCTGAAGTAATGCGTGGACAAACAGCAGGTAAAGCAATGTGGAACACTCACTTTAAAGCTTGGACGCCTGTACCAAACTCTGTCTTGCCAACCGTACTTGGAGAGATTAGAAAGAGAAAGGGATTGAGTCCTGATCCTCCAAAGGCAGAAGAATTTATTGATAATGAGTAAAAATGTAATTCCCCGTTTTTACGAAGCAAAAATTCGGATTATTCACGTCATATCGTAAGTTATGATTTGTTGGAAAAAAGTTGAGACGATGATCAAGGTTTCGGGGTGGATGATCGACCAAATCACCCCGAAGACACGACACACAACCGAAGATATGGCCGATTCTCATAATTTAGAGTTTGGAAGCATTAAGGATTACGAGTATTTCCACAGTTTCCATTTTGCTAACGTAATACTTAGGATTTCAATTATTTCATAATCAAATTTTTATTTTAATCAAGAATACTAGAGATATGAACATTACAATAATTAACTTTCTCAGGAAATTCCGAACATTCCCCGAAATTTTTCATCAATTCTTTTCTGTATTAAATGACCATAATCTTGGACGATATTCACCATCTCGTCATATTCTTCATGTTCAAATGGTCGATTGTATTTTAATTCAAAGAATCTAGAGCAATTACTTTCTATTTTCCCTATGAGATATCCATACCAAAAATTCTTGTCACTATCAAATTTTAGGAACTGTTTATACCCAGTCATAATATTTAGATGTAAAAAATCACTAAATGAGTCAATTTCAAGTTGTATCTGTTCCTGAAGCTCATTTCTGAAAGTCTTGCTAATCATGATTAATAATTCCAATCGGATACTTTAGAACTTTGAGTAGAATTAGATCTCTTTCAAAAATTTTGATCTTGTCGATTTCTGATGTCATAACGCAGAATTTTATATGGTTAGATCAAAGCCTAGGATCAATGAAATTTATTATAGCTAGCGGTTTACTATTCTTAGGTTTTGGCATCCTTACCTTATTGATTGTCATGAATAATGATTCAGTTTTGGATTGGGATCATTCCATTTTTCAAATGATTAATGGTTCTCATCTCAAGAATTTGAATAAAATATTCTCCTTGTTTAGCGAATATGGGAGAGAAGTAGTATGGGGAGGAGCAATCGTTCTATTACTATTATTTGGAAAGAATCCAGGTCGCAAGACTTCAGTATTACTCATTATAGCATTTTTGATATTGATTCCAACAGGTTACCTACTAAAATATGAAATAGATAGACCACGACCCATTCCTTCATCGTCTGATAATCTTTTGTACAAGGCGCCTGAAGGAGAGCCAGCATTTCCATCTGGCCATTCCTTCATTGTATCTGCTGGTGCATTGATACTAATCCTGAAATATAATAGAGGAAAACAAAAAATCTTTTCAACCTTACTAACTGCGGAGGCAATAATAGTAATGTACTCTATGATATATGTCGGAGCACATTATCCATTAGATGTTGTGGGTGGTTTGCTATTGGGGACTGCTACTGGTCTTGCCGTGGTCTCATCAGAAAAGTACATGACGCCCATATTTACCCGCGTAGATTCTATAGGCAAAAGAAAATCATAGAATATCAAAAATTATAAAATTATCAAACAATGAATAAAGACCTGATGTAATCTTGTTAAGTGGGATGTTTTTCCTTTACAAGATCTGCCCATGACTTTCTTTCTTCCATAAGAAGGTCACTAGCAATTCCTTCTGCTTTTTCCTTGATTAATTGCACAGAACAGATAAAGAAATTCTGAATCCAGTTTATGTTAAACCAAGCTTGTGTTTTACCAATGCTGATTGATCCGGTGTAGTTCCATAGTTGTTAGCAGAAGCCAATCCAACAATAGAATAAGACAATATGTTTGGAACAAAACTCTGTATGCTTGATCCATACAAGACATAGTAGGCAGCAGTACCATCTTTGAAAAACAGATGGACATAATATTTTTCAGTCAAAGTTATTCTTGGATCGGATTGTGAATTGCTTGGAGTGGGTGAAACCGAAGATGGTGTAGTTGTTGGAGACGTTGGTGATGTTGGAGGAGTCGATGGTGGTGGGGGCAGAATCGGAGATGAAACCAAACCAAGTTTGTGTTGCACCAATGTCGACTGATCAAATACGAGGCTATAACCGTAATTTGCCGCGGGTCCAATAATCGAATAAGACGATATGTTTGGAACAAAACTCTGTATGCTTGATCCATACAAGACATAGTAGGCAGCAGTACCATCTTTGAAAAACAAGCGGACGTAATATTTTTCAGTCAAAGTTATGCTGGGATCGGATTGTGAATTGGTTGGAGGAGTAGGTGGAACTGTGGATGGCGTAGTTGGTGGAGTGGCAGTTGGCGGTGAAGATGTGGGAGGAGTTGATGTTGGTTTAGGCGGAGGAGTTGGTAATGGGGAAGAAAATGTTTTGGCAGAAGCAATATTGGATGCATAGCTAGTTCCAATTTTGTTGATTGCATGGATGCTATAGCTATAAGTTGAATCTGATGAAATCGGAGAATGTGCATAGCTTGTAGCAGTAGAACCTGTGTTTGGAATCACATATGACCATGTTGCGCCACCATCTCTTGATCTTAGAATACTGTAACCAGTGATTGCAGAACCACCATCATCTGCTGGAGCATTCCATTTCAGATCAATCTCTGATGATGAAATAGCAATGGCCTTTAGTCCTGTCGGAGGATCTGGTATGGAAAATGTTTTGGCAGAAGCAATATTGGATGCATAGCTTTGTCCTTTGCTATTGATTGCATGTACACTGTAGGAATATGTAGAGCCTGATGAAATTGGTTGGTGTGCATAAGTCGTAGCTGATGATCGAGTGTTATCAACAACTACAGACCATGTTGCACCACCATCTCTTGATCTTAGAATACTGTAACCAGTGATTGCAGAACCGCCATTGTCTGTTGGTGTATTCCATTTTAGATCAATCTCTGATGATGAAACTGGAATAGCTTTTAGTCCTGTTGGGGCCGATGGAGCAGTTTGCTTGGAAGATGGAACCGGTGTAGAAGGGTTAATTGATACCTTGACATTATCAAAATACACTTTTGCATCTTCGTTGTACAAACCAATTTTTCCTTGAGTGTATGGTCTTTCGTTATCAGTAAATGTGGTAATAAATTTGCCATCAGCGTAGACAGTCATGGTATTTTTATTCTGAATTATTTTAAAATGGTACCAATGATTAAGTGAAAATTTGATATTGGATCCAGTGTTCAAGAATCGCTGTCCACCAGGATAAGCAGGATCAACTTTTCCAAGCTCCCATCCGTGTTGCTTGGGTAGAAAATAATATGCATGCGAATTGTCAGTATAGTCCCATAACACCCATCCAACCTCCCACGGATTTGGTTCTGAACCTTTTCGCTGTTGCGAATAAGTATTCATATCTAATTCAAAAGTAAAATTATTTGAAAATGATGGTCCTGTTACAAGTACAGCGTGTCTTTCAACATGGGACGTACTTACTTTGGGCGAAGTAGAAAGATAAGGTTTAGAAAGATAAGGTGCAGTGTCTCCTAATACGGTTTTTACACAACCATAGCCATTAAAGACTAGTTGCCATTTGCTAAACTGTTTTCCCTCATGAATGCACTTGTCTTTTATATCTGAAGAGTCATCAAAGTTATCAAGAAAGTCATAAGCTATCATGGATTCAGTGCTCAAGGATAGAGCATACGCCTGGAAATTTCCTGCATATAATATCCCTATAACAGAGATGGCAATTAAAAAAATCAAGAAATTATTTTTCATCATCGAACACTCTTTTACTTGAACATTATCGAAACAATGCCATAATACAGCACAAAATAAAATAAATTGCTAAAAGGTAATTTTACTTTATAAAATACTGAAATTATTGTAACAATAATTGGCGAAAATAACATACCAATTAGCCAATAATATTTTGGCGCATAAGAACAGATTTTTCCTTTTTTATCGTACATGCCTTTGATTGTGTCGGTGTTTATTTTTTGAAAGATAGTAATAAATCTCTAGAAGCTAAGAATCGAAATAAATTTAACAGTCAAAAATTACATCTCGATGTAATATACCTTTCTCAAAAAATAATTTACAAAATCTACTATTTGTTTAATTTTCTTGTTTCTATTTACATCGCTGAAAGATTAATTATATTTTGTAAAATAATACATCATTTGTAATTTCATATTTTGCAAAACTTTTAAATGAAATGAAAATATTTTTCACAACTTTTAAAAATAATAAAAAGTAATATTTAATTAATGTCTAAACAACAATATAGATCTGAACTCAGTATAATGAAAGAAATTCTAGCCACTATAACGGAACATGGAGAAAATGGTGCCCTGATATCAACAGTTTCAAGGATGGTTAACCTATCGCATTATGGAGCACTGGAAAAATGTCAGAAATTATTAGATGCAGGCTTGATTGCAATAAGAGATAATGTAAAAACGCGCTTGCTAGTAGCTACAGAAGATGGAATAAATTGTTTGCAACATATTCAAGCATTTGCATTATTTATAGAAGCATCTAATCTTAAATTTTGAAATGGATAATCGTCGTTTGACCTCGAACCCAAAAAAATTGTCTTATGTTAATCTAGATTTTACTGATTTTTGGTAAAGGTTGCTTGCAGGTTAACATTATCATTTACTTGAATCTGATTTGCAGATGATGTAACAGAATATCCTTGAGGAGGCATCACTTGATATGAATAAGTTCCAGACGGTAGAGTGAACACCATAGTGCTTACAGATGCACCATATGTTTGATTATTAACATTTACTTGCCAGACTGGTACCATGCAACTCCAAAATGGCCAACAGAATCCTGGAGAAAGAGGCAAACCAGTTTCAGTTATTGCTACTTGCTTATTTGTTGATGACTGATTGGCTCCAGTTGTGCTATTTGAGTAAATAGATCCGGTCGGATTATTGGAGTAAGATGTAGAAGCATTGTTTGAGTAAATAGATCCTGTTGTTGTGCTGTTTGATCCAGTCAGACTAGAATAAGATTCAGTTGTGCTGTTTGAGTAAGATCCAGTTGGACTGTTTGAATAAGATCCAGTTGTGCTGTTTGAGTAAATAGATCCTGTTGTTGTGCTATTTGTTCCAGTAGGATTGCTTGAGTAAGATTCAGTTGTGCTGTTTGAGTAAGATCCAGTTGTGTTATTTGAGTAAATTCCTGAATTTGAACTCATAGTTCCATTTATTGAATATACTGGGGCTGCATTTTCAGTAAATTTCTCGGGGAATTGTGCCATTATTCCATCTGACAGAGTATCTGCCATCGTTAGAGCTTGATTATGAATCTGATCATAAGCTGCTATATCTGCATCCCAATTGCTACTTAATCTTGATACTGCTTCCTGTTTAGTCAAAGATAAATGCTCATCTAGCATGTTTTTTAAATCACTTTCTGACCAGTTTGGATTTGCTGTTGCAAGAAACACTGCAATATCGTCCGCATTGCTGTACCATTGGGTTTCAGCTGATGTCATTTCACTAGAGTTGTTAGATTTTGCAGCTGCTAATAGATCACCTGCAAGAGTGATATGTGTTTTTAACAGATCGGTCAGTTTACTTCCTGCAGTATCTCCATAATACGGTTTTACAGCATTACCAATTTCATCTTGATTTTCTAACAATCTGGCTTTGGCTTGATCAGTATCTCCCAGGCCTGCAACTGCACTAATAATGTAAATTCTAGTCCAAGTGATATGGTCTTCCCATAGTTTTCTCATATTTTCCTTGAAAGTTATTTGTGCCTGATTTAACGTAATTGTAGGAGTCGGACTACTGTATCCTGGAACATATTGTGAAGAATTAGATCCTATTGATGAACCGTATGTAGTATTTGACAGAGTGTTGTATTGACTAGAGTTGAATTGATTTGTATTATTATATTGAAATAATGGATTAGATTGAGTCGATTCATTGTAAAATGAATTGTATTGAGGCAAACCGCTTAATTGCTGGTTCGAATCATTTGTCATTTGATTGGATACAGAAGATGAGTTATTTTGTGGATATTGATATGATGGATTACTTTGTGGATAATATTGATATAATGGATTACTTTGTGGATAATATTGATATGATGATGAATTATTTTGCTGGTTTGATTGATATGACGGAGTATCCGAATAAGACTGGGCAAATACACCAACACTTAGAAGACTTAGACCTGCAATTATTGTAAAGATAGACATTATTATTATTTTTTGCACGCGTTATTTTGTTTTCATTATTTTTAAAAATGGCGCAGAATCAATACGGTGGAAATATGAGATACATATTTTAATTATTACATATTTGCTAAAATAATTAATTATAACATAAGCAAAAATAAAAAATGGATTTTATAGATTATTTCTGAATGTTAATAATTATTGGGAATTTGGATCTCTATTTTTTCTTTGTTCCTTAGTCGAATTTTGTCTTTCTTCTTGATTTCCTTGTTCATTTCCTTGATTTCTTTGTTCTTGTATTCTTCGTTGATAGTCCGCTTGACTTTCGTTGGCTTGTTTCAAGTCATTTCCTTCATTTAGTTGTCGTTTTTCTTTTTCTTTTTCATATTCAGACTTTTCCATACTCCATTCAGACCATAATATTATAAGAGTATGTCGTATCTTTCATAAAAAAAATTGTATAAGTTTATTCTATACAAAAAATTACTTTACTAAAAATCCTGAATGAAATGATATTCAATTTACCTAATGCCTATTCACAAATTAAAAAATTTTTCTAGACCAAATAATAATAATTAAAATATGTTTCGCATTTTCCAACAGTATTTATTTTACGACAGACTTTTAATTTATTTTTTGTTTATCAATTTTGTTGAAATTAAAATTAAATCTGTTTGTTTTAACGGCCTGCATCTTGGTGTTAGGAGCTATTACTCCAATTAGTTTTAATGAACAATTTTCCTTTGCTCAAACTACAAATTCCACAGGTTCCGGTTCTACTAATTCCACAGGTTTTAATTCCACTTTAACAAATGCTACAAGTTTGGATACTATTCCTCCTTTAATTATAACACCAACTAATATGACTTTGAAGGCACCAGTAAATGAATCTCAAACGATAATACAGTATAACGTTACTGCAATTGATAATCAAGATGGAATAATTAATGCTACGTGCATTCCTTCTTCAGGCAATAACTTTACGGTGGGCACAGACACAGTTAATTGTTCTGCCGTAGACAAAGCAGGAAACAATGCCACTCAATCATTTAATATTGATGTAATTGCTACCAAATCAGTTCCTTCGTGGATAAAAAGTTTAGCAGGTTCTTGGTGTGGAGGAAGTATTGATTCTACAGGTTTTGTAAAGGGTGTTCAATATCTAGTTAATAGTAATACAATAACTCTTATGCAGAATCAGACAAATTCATCTTCCAACATTATTCCAGTATGGATTAAAAACGACGCATGCTTTTGGTCCACAGGTCAGATAGGCGATGATGAATTTGTCACAGCACTCCAATTTTTGGTCTCCCAAGGAATTGTACAAGTTGTCTCAACCACTCAAGAATCAACTAGTGTAGCCGTTACTCCAAACACAACAACAGCAACCTCTGGTGTGCCAATCACATTCACTTCATCAGTATCTGACAGTGCTAATTCAGTAAATGTTCCTACTGGAATTGTAACATGGAGTGACAACGGTGCAGGCGGTCTATTCTCTACATCATCTTGTTCATTGATATCAGGATCTTGTACTGTAACTTACACACCTAGTTCTGCTACATCTGCTACAGTAACAGCATCTTATGATGGTGACACAGCTCATGCTACAAGCAGTGGAACATCTTCATTGACTAGTATTGGTTAAAGAACTATACTAAAAAAATCAAATATCACTATTTTTTTCGGACCCAAGAACTTCCTTTCTTTTTATATGATGTTTTTATTGCTGACCAAGCTACCTTATGCGCAACTTCCTCTACACTCTCTTTTTTACCTCCCCTTCGTTTTCTAGGATCGCGATATTCTTTGAGAGCATTTGCGTATGATTTTTTAAATATCTCTTTTGCATGTTCTGGGAGCTTAGCTATCTGTTTTTGTGTCCTTTGAGATAATCTTGCCATTAATTCTACGCAACTCCAATCATACCATATTATCGTGATAATCATTAATAAAAAAATGGGTAGATTGAATCAATTTAGGAAAGCGACGTTGTTATACATTTTCCAACTTTTCCCTTTTTTAGCAAGCGAGTTATTATAAAATAACTAGTAATTCTAATTTGATGAGTTGATCTTTCTTTAAAATGTGATAACTGCACCTATTGAAATATTTCTTAGTCATGCAAACAGGGACAAAAGAATTGCTAAAAAACTTGCAGATGAGCTAAATAAATATGGGCTGAAGACATTTGTTGCCCATGAAAATCTAGAGATAGGCAGTAAGTGGGAGGCTAATTTATTTAATAAAATCAAAGAATGCGATCTGTTTGTAGTGTTACTTTCAGAGAATTTTCATAATGCACAATACACCGATCATGAGGTTGGCATTGCTTATGGATTGAATAAATTCATTTTTCCAATACGAATAGATGATACAGTACCATATGGCTTCATGTCAAAGTTTCAGGCCAAAAAAATATCAACAGAAATAGAAGAAAGTGAAATTGCCAAGTTATTTTTTATGATTGTTTCTAAAAGCGACAAAGGAACTGAAATGATAGACAAATTGATTGAAGATTTTGATGATTCTAAATCATTTGATAGAGCAAATTATAATGCTTCAATACTTTCACAATATTCTGAATTTTCAAATGAACAGTTAGATCGAATAGCTAGTGCCTTCTTAGAAAATGACCAAATTCGTGGAGGTTTTACATCGAAACGGTGGTGTGTTGATATGATAAAAGGGAATTGGAGAAGATTAGACAAAAAACTACGCGACAAGTTAGAAGAGCGTCTTTAGTTTTACAATTTCAGAGTCTAATGCCGTGAATCAATATGGTTCTGGAAGTGGTTCATTTTGCCTATTTTGATGCCAATAATTGACTGATTCGTTAGCGAGCCATTCAAAAAATTTCATATAAAAATCAGTCTTCCGTTTATTTCTCTCTGCCTTGACGTGGGTTTCCAATGCCTTCCAGCAGATAATGACGGTTTCTGCATAAATATCAAAGAACATTTTTTTTATCGAAGGAGAGTTTTTGACTATAGAGCCCACATGATCAAAATCACTTGCAGTCATGCTGATAAACTGAAAATGTGAGTCATCATCAAAAATTGTAACATCACCACTAGCTTTAGATTTTCTATATGTCTCGTAGGTAAGCCTTCGTGCCTTTCTATGTTCGGAATCGTTTAAGAGTTTGAAAACTTCCAGGGTCAGAGTAGTTTGATTCTGTTTCTCGCGATCTCTAATATACAAAATTACAGAGACAATTGTTGAAACTCCTACCACACAAGTGCTTAAAGCCAGAACCCATGTAGCCTGAAGAAGAGATTTTGTATCGGTTTCAAGCTGACTTTTTGTGTCATTTCCTATGTCCCCGTATGCGCTAATAATCATAAAACCAATAGATAGTAAAATTGTTAAAAATTTTACAACCATTGCGATCTTGGTTTTTTATCTGCGATTTATTTTTTGTTATTTAGGGGGTGGAAAAACTTGCAGGTACAATTTTCATTACTTGCATTGCATCCAAAATTATTTGTGCCGCCTATATGTTGTATAAAATCGTGTCCGCATCTGCACTTTAACTTGTATTTTTGCTCGATGGACATTACCATGAATAAAGCTATGTTTTTTGATAAATAAGACTGTCGTAGAATCCATAAGCTGAAAACAGTCGTAGAATCTTTAAGCAATTTTCATGCACGAACTGTTTGATATTGGAATTGTTGATTCCCTCAAGTGGTTTAGAAAATCAATATTGAAATTATGTCGTTACAGATTTATTATTCTGCCAATCCATTATCATAATGGGAAAAGTTGGAGTGGCTGTTGGGATAGGCGTAGGTATTGCAGCAATAGTTGCGATCTATCTTTTTACAAACGTATTTGAGCTGGCTAAACCAGCTGTAGAAAAGTCTCTTAATACTACTAAGGAGGCAGCTTCTAAGATACAGGGTAAAGATGTAGTATCAGAAGCAGAAAATGTCACATCAACCGTAAAAAACTTTACATCACAAATAAAAATAAAAAATCTTCCTCCCTAAAAAATAATTCTCCTTAAAGGTCAATTTAATTTCCAACATTTTTGTCGCAAAAATGTATTGAACAGATAAATAATTTTTCCACCATGTAGCCTTCATGAGAACTGAACTCACATCCAAAAATATTGGATTAAGAAAACGAATTATAGATTTGCACCAATGTGTTTGTGACAAGTCAGGGGAAAAAGAGTCGCAGTACACAACAATGAGAGGTAACAGAGTGGGAAATGATTTGGTATGACTGGCTCAGACGTGATAGCTAAATGCGTTGTTCACGCTATTCATATCATGCAGTTTGTCGAAGGCAAGGAGAATTTCCTTGCTTTTGGAAAAATTATCCTATTTAGCTTGTTCTTAGGAGTCACTTGATATGAAGAGCATAAAAGAGATCAAAGAATCATTTTCTGATGGTGTGAAGATAATACGCCTCATCAGGACAACCGAAGTGCAAGAATCATTTAATAAAATTAAGGACACTGCATCTATTGCCAAGGAAATAATTGAAGCGCTCAAAAGTCCAGAGATGGTTAGAAACATAGAAAATTTTCGTCTGATCTCAGAACAGATGAACGAAGCTTCAACAAAGATACAAAATACTATGAAGAATCTAGAAGAAACAGGCATTATAAGCGAAGCAAGTGGATTGGTTCGTTCTGCGAAAAATACAGTGGATTCATTTGGCAAGGGACAAGATCTTATTGAAGTTGGACTTGCAGTCAAAGAAATGTTCAAATCTATCAGAGCTCTTGTTGACGAACTAAGAATTACTACTATTTATTCTAAAAAATCAGGAACGGCCAGCAATATCAGAGAGACTATCAACGATATATCAGATATTTACAACAATGAAATAAAAACAACTATTCAAAAAGATAATAATAAAATTTATTCAGATTACTAAATTTTAATTTCAATTTGATGATTTTACATCAAGGTCAAGTAGTTCTTTTTTAAAAAAATTATTTGAAATTTATTTTTTAAATTTTAAAAAAAGACCAATGCTACGCATAGCTTATTAGCCTTTCAAACAAAATAATATTGATGACTCTCGAAACAATAAAACCAAAAACTGGAAAGAGTACAGGATCTGCATCTAATGTAACAGCAGAAAATGCTGTTGATACGATAAAAAAAATTGCAGAAAACATCAGAGAATATTCAGTCACCATCCGAGAAACAACCAAAACTATTCGTGAAAGTGGTGCAATTCCTGAATTTGCTGGAGCAATACGAGAAATTGCTTCCGCTATTCGTGATACTGCAAAAGAGGCTCACCAGACAGCAAGAGAACTCAAAGAAAGTGGCGCTATTGAAGACACTATTAGTGCCGTAAAAGAAACTAGAAAGGCAACACGCGATGCTATACATACTGTACGCTTTGCAGCAGACCATACCAGACATCAAACGAAGTAATTGAGTGTCAACCCAAAATGGTTGAAGGTCAGTTAAAGTAGTTTATGTCCCAGTAAAATTTTCTTTTTTTAGTTATAAAAAAACAAGAATTGAATTCTATAAACTCAATGCGAGTACTATACAAGAATCAGAGACCTCAAGACATTTGTCAGACATTTCTTCTATAGCCTCGACGACATCTTTGAGGAGCAAAAGTTCTCTTGTATTTGCAATCTCATCTAAAACTTTGATTGTAAGGTCTCGATATTTTTCATCAACACTGCGTTCTATTTTCTGTGCTTCATGAGCTAGATCGATTGTCACAGTGGGGTTTCCGCTCAGTGCTCTGACTATTTCATTTAATTTGTATATTTGATCTACTGCAAGTGCAATTAGATCTGAAATATCTTTGTCTAATTTTTCTTTTTTCAAAGTTACTGCTTTAATATTTGATAGTTTGAATGCAATTCCTGTGATAAATCCTGCAATTTCATCTGTGGCATAGGCGGTATGAAGTAGATTTTCTCTGTTCATCATCAGACCTCCAACATCAGCGATTTCTCTTGTAATCTTTCTTCGTAATGCTTCAACTTCATCTTCTGTATTTTTTATCCGCTCCAGAGTTTGCTTTATCTCAGCCTTGTCGGGTTTTATAATAAGACCTGGTAATCTAGAAAGGTCTCTTACTGCGTTAAGAATTCTGTTTATTTCATCCTGCAAAACTGCAAGCGCTTTACGTTTCGCTTGTACTTCTAATTCCCCACTATACATCTAGACGTTTTTTTTAATGGTAGGATCTAATAATCCTTACGTAAGATAGGTCTTTCAAAGATAATTCTGTTTTTCTTCTTGTAATACTCTTTTTTGCCCATTATACAAAGTAATTATTTCTTGGTCGGTTGTTGCATTTTCTGGAGTTTTTTCTAGACGTATTTTTCCAGTAAACTTTGGAAAGCGGAGAGCAAGACCACTTCCCTTACGAATTGAATCCATTGCCGTCTTGTGTATTGGGCTAAGTGTAATTTCTGAAGCTACAATTTCAATCACTATTTCTGGTTCAAACCACACATCTGCCTCAAGACCGCTTTCAATTCTAGGGTTTTTCTTTATTGTTATCTTGTCTGCAAGTATTTGATAAAACTGATCCAGACTTTCATCAGTAAACCCAGTTCCAACCTTACAAACACTTGAAAAGTTGTCTGTTTGATCATTGTATGTTGCCAGTAACAACGCACCATATCTCCCTGTCCTCCTACCTCGTCCATAAAATGCGCCTATTACTACAAGATCCAAGCTATCACCTAATTCATTTCTGTATTCGCGTTTTAGTTTGAGCCAATTATTTCCTCTTGCTCCTGCTTTGTAACTTGCGTCTAGATGTTTTAACATCAATCCCTCACATCCTGAATTGATTGCATTTTCTAAAATGTTCTCAACATCGTCTTCAGTTTTTACAATTGACATTGGCATAATTTTTGCAAATGAATCATCTTTTACTAATTTTTCAAGTAATTTTCGACGTTCTTTGTATGGAAGATCAAGACAGCTTTTTCCATCCACATACATGACATCAAAAAAGTTAACAGTGATAGGATACTGTGAAACAGCTTTGGCTATGCCATATTTTCTTCTTCTGTGCATTAATTCCTGAAATGCAAGAAATTCTCCAGAATCCTCATTGATTGCTACAGCTTCAGCTTCTAAAATTGCTTCTTTTGTATTAATGGAATTGCGAATCTTTTCGACAATATCGGGATAATAATTTGTGATATTTTCCAAGCTTCTGGAATAAAGAATTGTTTTCTCATCTTTGAGATGTATTTGAACACGTTCTCCATCTAACTTGTATTCTGCTGCAAATTCAGAACCCATTTTTTCATGCGCTTCCTGTGGACTCTTGACTCTTTCAGCAAGCATTGGTCTTACTGGACTAAATACAGTGACCTGAAAATTTTTTATCATATTGATTCCATCTTTTGCGGCAGCTTCTGCTACTTTACCCAAATCACTAGATACGTTGTACGCATGCTCAAGTATAGGTCGATTTTCCTTTGATCCAGTGAATGCGATTGCTAAGGAATCAAGAATAGTAAAATCCGCAATGCCTAGTCTTAATGAATTTGTTATTATTTTAACAATAAAGCCAGATTCTATAGGAGTTGCATCATTTAGAAGACTAGAAATGTATTTTAGCTTCATATCTTGTGAGCGAGATCCTTTAAGCTCAGCAATCTTGAATAATGTCTCGTACACTCTTTCGACAGTAATATCTTGTGTAAGAAAAGTTGTTTGTGTTTTTTGTTCCATGATTTTTGATGCGGTTTGACCAAAATCACCAAGTTTGTTATACTCTTGCTGGATTTTTTTTACGGGACTTCCTGATGATTTTGATATCGCCTTTATTGCAATTTTTTCAGCAATGCCCATCTCTACTCCCTCATGATCAGGTCTTAGCTTTCCCTGTAACAGGTAAACGACTTTGGAAATTACTTCAGATGGAGTAATTTTGAATAAATCAACCAAGTATTGAGTTAGTTCTAAGCGTTTTGTAGTGCCTTCCATGAATTTTAGTGTCTCGGCCACTAGTGAAAATTTCATTTGCTGATTTTTACCAAATGTGGCATAAAAGGTTGAATCAACAAGATGATTTGTAATATAAATAGTCGTGATTAAAAGTATTGATTCTAAAATTATGAATGATTCAATGCAATTATCATTAAATTATTTTGAAAAAGATGAGATTTGATTCCATTTTAATCTAGCAATTGCAAGAGTTGAAATTATTCCAATAAATAGAACGACCATTGCAAATGGAAATTCTGGCACTTTTTGTCCAGTCTGCCCAGCTCCAGGCGATACAGTAAACAATATCGATTTTGAAACACTAGGATTTGAAGTCATATTGAGAGATGTCTGATTCACAATTGAATAGTTAAAAGTTATTGTCGCATTTGCCTGGCCAGATACAACTGCACGGTAAGCAACGTTTGCCCCAGGTCCAGTCACAGTCATGTTCTCACCAGGGTTGAGCTGTTTTGATATTGCAAAGTAGATGCATGGTTTTAAGACTTGAAGCTCTGCATGGCTATCAAAATCTGCTGAAAATGGAGATATGCAATTATTATGTACTGAGATAACATTTGGAGAATTATTGACTAGAGTGGCAGTGATGGTAAAATTTTCACCAACATTGATAGTTGATTGGTCTAAATGGGCATTTTCAACCATTACGCCATCTGAATTTTGTGAATAGGCATCTGTGAAAACTGCGAAGGTTGAGATTGCTGCTACAAGTGTTAGTATCGCAGTAATCTTAATATTTTTTGCGTCTGAGCTTTTTTGTGACATTTCTTATTACGGTGCTAATGCCCGTGAAGTTTATAACTTTTGATTAAAATTAAATTTAATGTAATTATTTTAAAAGAATGGGCATCATACTTCTTCCTCACTTGTGGAAATAATCAAGATTCAAGATTATTTAAGAATAGAATTTAAGGGTCCGGATTATTTTTGAAAACGATCTTAGAGTTTATTACTGAAATTGAAAATCCATAACCTTTTAGGAATTTTACATTATAGTGATTATTTTTTCCTTTCAGGGTCATTCAGTTTGCAATATCTGACCATCTGTCGCGCTTATCTCATATCCCCATGAACGACCTGATAGAATATCTGGTGGTTGACCAGTAACCGTTACTATCCAAAGATATTGACCATCCCTTAACTTATTGAAACGCAAAGGAATCACAGATTTATCCTGAAACGTGTTTTCGTCTACGATAAATGTAAATCCATCATTCTTTACGTGGAATAATTTTGTATCAACAGTCTTATCACTGAGAAAGTTTTGGCTCCAATTACCTTCTTTAGATGCTATCGCAAATGCCTTTTCTTTTGAAATCAAATGAGGACTTTCCAGATAATCAAAAAGTGTGACCAATCCACTTCCTACTCCTGTTGCTAAAAGTATCATAGTTACAATATTGATCTTTTTACCTTTGAGAGTCAAGATACAATTCTTCCAAGACCAATTACTCCATTCTTATTTACATCTAAAGTGGGTGTCTTTACGTAAATGTAACCTTCTTCATCTACTCCAAGATCCAAATTTGGCAAGGCATTAGGTAATGTTCGATTTTCATGTATTCGATTGAAATTATAACCTTCAACTATCATACCATTAGTGGGTTCATATGTATCTCCAAATTGGATTTCATGAAGAATTTCTCGTTTTGAATCATATCTTAAGGGAAAGCCATTAGGGTCAAGATCTTTAATATTGTACGCTCTGTATGAAGAGATATCGCTTGCATTTCCTCCTAGATTGCTAGACAATCTTATCAAAATCCATGAATTGAAACTTCCAACTGTTGCATTTTCATAATAAGGGTAAATGAAGAATCTTGCAGAGTTGGGAGCAAGATCATTTAGCTTGACATATGTAATGCCGTTATCCGTAATCAAATGGATTCTAGCTAAAAGTTCATCAGACAAGTTTTGTTTTGATATGTTGTTTTCAAGGGAAGAATAAGTAAAAACTATTGTAATAATCGTGGTAACTAAAGCGATCGCAATAATTATTCTACTGTCCACAACATCAATACATTCAACATTATCTTAAGCTCTTTCCAACAAATCATAACGTTCCATATTACGAAGTTAGCTTCAGTTTT
>CAZHDX010000013.1:0-16708 GCA_964531195.1 uncultured Nitrosopumilaceae archaeon | reverse complement strand
AACTCAAATAGTTGATGTAATTGATACTACTGCACCAGCAATCACTTTACCAAAGAATGTCAAAGTAGAGGCAACATCACTTGCAAATAACACAGTAAATCTTGGCAATGCAACAGCAACTGACGTTGAACAAGTTACAATATCCAACAATGCACCAAGTTCATTCCCAATAGGCAAGACTGATGTGTTATGGACTGCAAAAGATGCAGCTGGTAACATATCAAATGCAACTCAAATAGTTGATGTAATTGATACTACTGCACCGACAATTGCTCCACCAAAGGACATTATTGTTAATGCTACTAGTCCCACAGATAATCATGTAGATCTTGGTAATGCAACAGCCAAAGATGTCGTTGGGGTTACTTCTATTACAAATGATGCACCAAATGCATTTGCATTTGGACAAACTATTGTGACATGGAAGGCTAGTGATGCCTCTGCAAATTCTGTAACAGCAATTCAAAAGGTAACTGTGGTTGATAGATCTCCACCAAAGCTAGTCATTCCTGCTGATATAGTTGTAGATGCAACTGCATTTGAAACACCACTGCAAATAGGACAGGCAACGGCAACTGGAATAATTGATACTGCTCCAAAAATAACTAGCAATGCAACAGCAACATTCCCACTTGGTAAGACAGTGGTCGAATGGAATGCCACTGATAAATTTGGCAACTTTAAATCACTTTTACAGTCAGTAACAGTATTAGCTTGTGGTAATCCTGCATCATCATACAACTTGGTGATGGGAACCTCTGATGATGATATACTCATTGGAAAAAGTAGTACTGCTAATTTGATAATTGGTTTGGGCGGCAACGATATAATTCGTGCAGGATCATCAGGTGACTGCATAATTTCAGGAAATGGTGATAATGTAATATTTGGAGGTACTGGCGATGATACCATTATAGCTGGAAATGGTAACAATGTCATAAAGAGTAGTTCTGGAAACGACAAAATCCTAGTAGGAACTGGATCTGACATAATTGATGGCGGAGATGGAAACAACTCTTGCACTGGTAGCAATTTAACTCATGATACACTAGTAAATTGTAAAACAAAATAGCTAAAAGAATTTCTCACATCTTGGATTAGCATTTAATCTTGAAATAGAATTTCTTGTACAAATAATCTGATAATATTATCTTGTCGTAGAATAGAGAAGTAATCTCTATATCATTTCAAATCAAAACTGATTTAGATTGTTAAGGGATTACGCAATAGTGATCATAGGTGCACTAACTTTATTGGTAGCTTCAGCAGCTGTTTATGGAATATTTGTAAACAACCAAATTCAAGCAAAGCCAGAACAAAACACAACAGCACCTGATTATTCATCCCAACTTGATTCAATAAAATCACAGATGACATCATTGAATTCACAAATTAATTCTATTAGTAGTAGCTTGACAGCTTTGGATACACTGAAAAATAATGTTGCAGATATTCAGACAAAATTAAACGACATTGAAGACAAAGGTACTCTGACACAGCAACCCACACCTACAGTTTCATTGACAGTAGTATTAGACAAATCTGCCTATGCTCTAGGAGATACGATGAAAATAACAGCTGTTGGTGCAACTCCATTAAAATCTGCTCAAATTGAATTACTTGACAATAGTGGATTTGTAATAATACATAGAGATACGCTGGTAGACTCTTCAGGAAAAATAGCATACGATTTATCTCTTTCAAACTCGTTGTCTCCAGGAAGCTACAGAGTCCAGGTAGTTTCTGACCAACAAACACAATCACAACTAATTACTATTGGAACTGCGAGCACCACTCAAAATAACCCCTCAACCGGGTCTACTACTTTTACTGCTCAAACTGACAAATCATCATATCAACAGGGAGACCTTGTACAAGTAATAGGAACAGGTACAGTTGGTTCAGCTGTTACAGCTACCATGTCTAGTCCAACAGGAAAGACCTACACAAGCGCTGTAACTATTCAAGGAAATGGCAATTATGCAATGATCTTTTCTCTATCATCTACAGACGAAAATGGTACATGGAACATCACCGTCACAAACCTTGGACAATCCAAATCTTTATCGATCAGTGTGGGAGGAACTACTGGTTCTAACACCCTTACTGCACAAGCTGACAATTCTGTTTATCAAAGAGGAGATATTGTTTCAATAACAGGCACAGGAACGGCAAATACATCAATTACTGGAGTTATGACTGGTCCTTCAGGAACTACTCACAATACTTCAACTACAATACAATCCAACGGTTCTTATGTCATGAGATTTTCTACAACATCGACTGATCCAATTGGTAATTGGCAGATAACAATTACCAATAGCGGGCAATCCAAAACCCTCTCTGTCTATATACAATAATTCCAAATTGTGTCTGTTAGCCATTTTCATATGAACAATCGACATTTTTGTTGCAAAACCATCTTAAATCGATATATAATTTTTTGACTAACTGAATTCATGACTACAATACCACAAGCAAAGGGATGGATGAAACACCATACAAGTGAATCATCTCAAGTTCAAATCACAAAAAATCAATTCCTAGTGCAAACTTGTTCATTTTGTAATAACAAATTTGAATTGGCGGAGGGAGATGTGATTTTTGGAGACAAATGGTTTCATGGCGCCTGCTGGAAATCAAAAAATGGTTGAGAATTAGAACAAATTATCGCATTATTTAATTATTTTAATATCTATTAATATACATATGACAGAAAAATCAAACGTCAAGTGTGCACACGTTGGCAAAATAAATGCAAACGTTAAAGGAAAAACTGAGGGGTGTGAAGAATGCAAAAAGATTGGATCTGATTGGGTACATCTTAGACTATGCTTAACTTGTGGTCATGTTGGTTGTTGTGATTCTTCTGTTAATATGCATGGTACAAAACATTTCAAAGAAACACAACATCCAGTTATGAAGTCTTATGAGCCAGGTGAAAACTGGAAGTGGTGTTACGTAGACGAAATTTATTTGAAATAAAAATTTCAAATCTATATTTTAACAAAAATAATTTAATCTAAATATTTTTTTGAAAATTTGAATGCCCATTATTAAACACTTACTATACCATGATTCGAATCAAAGTAAAGTAATCGCTAAATATTTTGAAGGGAAAATGAAGTCCATGAAGAAGGCACTAGTTGCCGTCATTATTTTGGCTTTTGTAATTGCATCTGCGACAGTTTATGGTCTGCTTAATTTAAATTCGGCAATTCAAGCTAAACCAGAACAATCCGCATTTAATTATTCATCTGATGTCGGATCATTGAATCCACAAATTAGCTCATTAAACAATAGTGTCTCTTCGCTTGGCACACTGAAAAATGACATTACAGCTATGAAGAATAAACTGTCTGATATTGAAACAAAGATAACACAAGCGCAGCAAGAGGCTTCAATCTCTTCAAAACCTGTTACAGTGCTAGACAGGTCTTCATATTCATCAGGGGGAACGGCTTATGTAATTGCAGCCGGTCTTGATCCACAAAAAGTTGTTCAAATACAACTGATTGATTCAAGGGGATATGTATTAACTCAAGCACAAACCAGCCCCGATTCATCTGGCAAGTTAGCATATGATATTCCTCTTCCTAGTACTTTGTCTTCTGGGAGCTATCAAATTAAGCTAATATCTGATCAGATGACTGCCTCACAGCCAATCTTTATCACAAACACAATCCAGAATTCAGGCTCTGTGACATTGAGGGGTATCTATGTTTTTAGTGCACAAACTGATCAAAGTGTTTACTCTTCAACAGATCTAATTGAGGTTCTGGGAACGGGTCAACCAAACACCAGTGTTTCTGCAGTATTGACAAGTCCCTCTGGAAAAACATTCACTGAAAATACCACAATTCAAACAGATGGTACTTTTTCAATGTTTTTTAACTCACAACCTTTCGAACAAGGAAACTGGTTTGTAAAGGTCAGCAATCAAGGAGTAACAAAACTACTTTATCTTAGTGTACAATCAAGCAACTCTGCAATCTTCTATCCACTAACTGCTAGAGCTGATAAAACAATCTACACTCAAGGAGATCAAATTCATGTATTGGGAACTGGTGCACCTTTGACTGCTGTTAATGCAGTATTTACAAGTCCATCAGGAAAAACGTATTCCACATCAACTACTGCTGGTTCAGATGGATCGTACGAACTTTCTTTTACCACTACACTATCGTTTGAGACAGGATATTGGTACTTTACTATAACAAATGACGGACAAACAAAGGGATCATATTCTGTTTATCTTGCATCGGGTAACTCCATTAATGCTAACATGTTTACAGCTCAAACCGACAAGACATTTTACATCCAAGGAGACCAAATCCAGGTTTCCGGATTGGGAACACCATTTACCACAGTCAGTGCTGTATTGACAAGCCCGTCTGGAAGAACATTCACTGATTCTACTGCTACAGCCTCTGACGGTTCATATCAAATTGCATACTCTACTTCCCAGTCTTTTGAAACAGGATATTGGTATCTTAATGTGACCAACGAAGGAGAGTCCAAATCCTTCTCAATATATGTCGGATCCTATAACCCTAGCACAAGCTCATTTACTGCCCAGACTGACAAGACAATATATCTTAAAGGAGAACAAATTAACATTTTAGGCGCAGGTAAACCGTATACCACTGTCAAGGCGATTTTGAAAAGTCCATCCGGAATCACTTATGACGATAGTGTTGCATCCAATGCCGACGGTTCCTATGTCGTCTCTTTTCCTACATCATCTGCATATGAGACAGGAAATTGGGATATAGCAATAACAAACTGGTCTATAACTAAAGTACTTTCAATATTTTTAGAACCTAGAACCTAGAAATTTTTTGGTGCAATGCATTTTGTCTTGTAAATGGTAGCAATGCGATTATTCCCAGTATTGAAGCAATCACAATGTAATTGATTGGTGCTGGAAATATTTTTCCTAGAAGTCCTACTTGTGGGATCACTAGAGTAACCTTTCCTATGTAATTATTTTTTGTGATAGGAAGATCTATGCCGGCAATAGAATGAGTATTAGCATCTCCCTTTGTTCTAATCTCTATTGGATTTTGGTTTAATATCTGTGCAACTCTGTGGACAATGAGCTCTCCTTTATCGCTTGGGTTGACAAATGCAATAACATCTCCCACTTTGATGTTGTCAAACGGGAGGTTTCCTTGAACAAAAATTACATCATTAACATGAAGTGTTGGAACCATACTACCGCTTGCAACTACATAAATTGGACTTCCTGAACCCAAAGCAGCCTTGCATCCAACAAAAATTATGGCAATTCCTAATGCTACGATTAACACCTGACTGAATTGATGATTTTTTCTTGCCATCATTTTTAACAATTAGGTCTTACCCACACGCCTCTGTTCTATATGGGATTCATATAAAAATTATTTGACTTGTTCTTCCAGATCGATTCAGGTAGGTTTATGCCTGAATTCACCTTTTTGTCTGAAAATTGATAATTGGTGACCCTTATTCTGATCATCGTAATCGGCTATCACAAGTATAGTCTCCAAATTCACGATATTTTTTTTCAATGCAAATGTGAAGAAAAATAGGCACAGGAAATAACGATAAAAAAGATACAGCTTGTGCAAGTTATTACACGACAATAAATTAATACATGACTATCAATAGATAATCAAGAATTTAGTAAGGGATCTGAGAGAGAATATTGTTCATCTGTGGATAACAATGTGTTACTGAGTGAACATCATCCCTATAAAGAATTAAGTCTATTATTTGTTTTAATTGCAAAAAAATAATCTAATTACAATTACCAAGAGTGAAACGCTGCTAAAAGAGGAGTGTGACACGGAAACCCAAAATGGGGTTTTGACATGGGTCACAGTAAAGGACAAAGATATTAAAAAGAAAATTCTTGATGCGTGTTCTGATGAAGACAAAAGAATGATTATACAGCAAAGTCTGCAAGGTGTGCACACCATGTCGGATTTTTCTAGAATTTGTAATATTCCTTTAACTACTTGTTTTCGAAAAATTGAAGTTTTGGTAGAGACTGGATTACTAGAAAGAGAAACTAATTCGCTGCGAAGAAGGGAAGGCATACAGTACAAAGCTGTTTTTAAAAACATAAGAATTACAGTTGGAAATGAAAGATCCATAGTCAGGGTTTGTACTAACAAATCTTTGGAAGATGAAAATTTATTATCTCCCAAAAACGAAACTAAAAAAGACTTTACAAAGAGATCGTATCGTTCAGAGTTGGGAATTTCCATGGAAATCTTGAAGTTGGCTATTGAAAGTGGAAAAAATGGAGTTATCATCAGCAATATTTCCAGATTTGCAAATCTTTCCCATTATGTAGCGATAGAAAAATGCCAAAAACTCATCAAGGCAGGATTCCTTGAAATTGTCAATCAGGGACGAAATAAAATATTTAGAATTACGGAAAAAGGAATATCTTTCATGAGGGAATTTGCCGCCTTCAGAGAGATTGCACTAGATCTTCATATTAGATTCTAAAAATAAGAACGAATTATTCTAATTTGTAAAAACTCATACCGAATTTTTATCCCTGTTTGTGGAATAGATCAGCTATTATTCCGGATGATTTTGTATAAAATAATAAATTGCTAGAAGATCAAATAGTAGCAAAGCGTAATATTTTTCCAGTTTTGTTGTGTATCACGATTTCGAGAACTTGTTCTTTAGTAAGATCAACAATTGCATTGACATGACATGTTTCTTGATTTGGTTTCACACTCAAGCCATTTACAACATGATTCATCTCTAAAACCATCCGGGCAATTTCTTCTGCTTTTTTGCAATTTGGTCTCGAATTATTTTTTTTTAAAGACACAAAATCTCCCTACGACAAAAAAAAAACAAATTTAACTGAAGGGTTTTTGTTTTTACCATGACAAGTTATACAATGATCAAACATTAATCAATTCTGTTTACAAAGTTGTATAATGATATTCATTCTGTGTGTAACAAAGTTGTATAATGATATCCGTTGTGTGTTTTACAAAGTTGTTTAATGATCAATTTTATGTTAACAAAGTTATACATCTTAAAAATTTAATTTTCAATAAAATTTATTTACTGTTAAAATTGAATTTATTCTGAGGAATAAATTACGAAACCAGTAAAAGGATTCAGATTAGATGAGGAGCTAGTTGAGAGTCTTGTAAAAGATGCAAAGAAAAAACGCACCACTCTGAATAACAATGTTTCTATGATCTTGAGCTCATATACTTCACACTACAAATACATGGAAAGATTGCATTATTTTTGGTTGAGTCCTGATATGTTTTCAGAAATGTTGAAATCACAAAATGAAACTCAGTTAAAAAAATTAGCCATTATCTATGAAAAAAATATTATCAAACAAATGAGATTTGCGAACATGGAAATGAATTCACATTCTATCATGAATTTTATTGAAGGAACATGCTTCTTGCGTAACATTCCTTTTTCTGAAAAGGAAATGAAACAAGGGGCTATAAAATATAGTATATTTTATGGCCTTGGCCGTAATTGGAATATATTAAAAAAATTCGCAATTCAAACCTTGATGGAATCTACAAACACACAAGTTAATGAATTTATTATTAATGATGATTACATTTCTTTTACAGTACGACATAATAATAATGGCCTTCATCAGAGATCAAATAATACAAAATTGTAAGCAAAAGAGAAATACCACTCTGTTTACATCTTTTTATGACTTGGTGGAGATGTGCAATTTTGATGGTTTTGATTATACCTTTGGTAACCCTTCCCGCCTTTGCTCAGTCTAGCACTTATGGGGTAAAAGATCCCACAAGTGGCCAATCCTATGTTGTCAACTATAGTATAACTAATGCAACCGTTAGTGACATGTCAATAGATACTCAAGGAACCTCACTTGTCATTTCGATAAATTCTACGGATGACGGTAGTATGACAATAACTCTTCCAAGGACTTTGATTGATGCCAAGACAGGAGCAGCAGACGAGCAGTTCATTATTCTTGAAGATGGAGCTGAAATTGATTTTCAAGAAACTAAGACCAGTAATGATAGAACTGTTTCTATGCCTTTTCCTGATGGCACAGAGAGCATTGAGATAATCGGAACCCAGGTAGTACCAGAATTTCCATCCAGTCTTGCAATAATACTGGCTGTGGCAGTCATCTCAATAGTGATATTATCAAGAACAAGATTGCGAATTCTACAAATTTAATTAGAATAGAAGAATAATCTATTTTTTAAATTGCCTGAACCAGTAGTGAGACAAAATGGGATATTTTGTATTATTGTTTTTGAACCTGTGCTTAAATACTAATTCTGTTTAGGATATAGAAATGCCATACGAAGAAATCTACTTTCAAAGATTAAAAGAAGAGCATCCTGAGGAATACCTCAAATTCAGAAAGAAAAACAACGAAGGTTCTATTTGAACTGAATTTTGGACAGCCTAAACCTCTTCTTTTTTCCTGTAATCTCCAACACACACACCCATAAAAAACCCGCCACAAGTCAAGACGATCAAAGTCAGAATCTCAATTGATATTATAACCTGCCCACCATCATGCTTTATCACTAATCAAAATATAAGAAGATCTGCCGTTTTTGGAAATGAAATACTGATAAATTATAAGTTAAATTGAAATCATTGCAGCACAATTTAACTATATGGTAGAGGGAAAACCCAGCAAGATAAGAGATCTAAAGGAAACGGTATCTGGAGTGGTGGAAATTGTAAATCAGATAAGAAATCCTAGTATAAAAGAATCTATGGACAGAATTGCGAGCACTACACAAATGGCAAAGGGAATAATCGAGATTCTTAAAACACCAGAAATGGTAAAGAATATTGAAAATTTCCGCATCATTTCAGAGAACATGAACGAAACAACAACAAGACTGCAAAATTCTATAAAACAACTAGAAGAGAGTGGAGTAATAAGGGAAACCACAGAATTAATGAAATCTGCCAAAAAGGCGTTTGACAGTTTTGGTGAGGGTGAATTAAACGGGCAAAATCTTCGTGAAATGAGTGTCTCTATTAAAGAAATGTTCAAATCTATTCGGAGCTTGGTTGATGAAATACGAATAACTATAGCCTACTCTAAAAAATCAAACACCATACGAGAAATAGGAGAAGCTGTTAGGCAGACATCAGATATTTACAAAACAACCCTTGGATATTCAAATATCCAGAAAAAATAAAGAAATTTTTCTTCGTTATAGGTTTGTCTTGAAAAATTTATTTACTATGCCTTTATTGTGTTTGCCAGATTCAATACTATAAGCGATAAATTTATTTTTAATTTTAAAATTCTGAAAAGAAACGGGATATGCTTTTGTAGATCCATCATCATTTGGTACTAGACAGTTATAAGGATAATATGTAACAGAATCCAAATCATAAGGATTGTCGTTAACTCCATATGCAAGATTTGAGATTTCAGCTTTATACCTTATGGGATAAGGGATGCTTCCTGCTCTGTTGTGCCATTCAATACCTGTGAATTGCTTTGATATGGAAAAATTAAACCATCTTTTATCAATGTTAAAGAAAAACGAATCTGTTTGTTGGGAATTTTTATCTTTAAGATGAAACCCAATTCTTTGTTTCGAAGGTTCCATGATTATTTGACGAAGATATGAATGGCCAACTTTTGGTTTAATTTTGAATTCGTATCTATTTACACCATCAAATATGGCATGAAATTTACCATCGTCATTAAATGAGCAGATAAGATTTAGTTCAATTGGAATTTGCTTTGAATTGAACAATTCAAGGAGATAAAGCATCCATGATTTGTCTGGAATTTTATTTCCCAAGTCTGACATAATAGTAATTACATCAGATATCGTTATAGCTTGTGAAAGTTCTGATATCACACCTTCTTGGTCTACTAGGCAATAATATCCTGCCCAAAAATGCAATGTAAATCTAATTGGTTGGGAAGTAACTTTTAGAGATTGCTAATAAATCATAAGATCAATTCATTATAATGTAAATTCTAATTTATCAACAAAAAATAAAAGTGAGTTATGCTATAGTAATAGGAATGGTGAAAATTATCGATTATGTTTCTGAAAACGGAGGACTGGATGGGATACGAAACCAGTGAAAGGATTCAGATTAGATGAGAAGCTTGTAGAAAGTTTAGTAGAAGATACAAAGAAAAAACGGACTAATCTGAATAACAACGTTTCTATGATATTAAGCGCATATACTTCACACTACAAATACATGGAAAAATTGCATTATTTTTGGTTGAGTCCTGATATGATGTCAAAAATTTTGAAATCACAAAATGAAACTCAGTTAAAAAAATTAGCCAATATCTACGCAAAAAATATTATCAAACAAATGAGATTTTCTAATATAGAAATGAATTCACATTCTATCATGGATTTTATTGAAGGTTCATGCTTCTTGCGTAATATTCCTTTTTCCGAGAAGAAAATGGGAAATGGATCGATAAAATATAGTATATTTTATGGCCTTGGTCGTCATTGGAATATATTAAAAAAATTCGCAATTCAAACCTTGATGGAATCTACAAACACACCAGTTAACAACTTTAGTACTAATAATGATCATATTTCTTTCATAGTAAAACATTCAAGCAACAATAATCTTTCAAACAACAATAATACATAATGATAATCATATCTTTAACTCTACAACATCGTTAATTTCAAATTTAATTAGAATAGACAAATAATCAGTTTTTTAGAATTTTAAAGTCTTGATAATAATTCTGCCTTTTTAGTTTGAAATTCTGTCTCAGATAAAATCCCTTGGTCTTTTAGCTTTGCAAGATCCTTTATTTTATCTATAATATCCTGTTGTGTAACTTGGGCTTGTTTTTTACTCTTCTCCGGTGACAAACTTCCTGCTATTCCCTGCTGGATTAATTGTACAAGCTTGTCACCTGCTTCTTTGGAAATATTGTCAATTTCTAAAGCATCAGAGAGGAATCTTACCTTTAGCAATATGGAAGATCTGACAATTCCCTTGTGAAGTTTGACATTTGCAATATCTGCAAAAAGATAATCTTCTATGTTTTTTCTCAATCCAAGAGATGTCGGTTTGCGAATAATGAGTCTGTGTGTCGTCACAAATATTGTGTCAGGGTTGATCATGTTTGTTGACCTAGCCTGTTGTTCTGCAAGCAAAACTTTTTCGTCTGGCTGCAGTATATTGGATACATCGTCTGGTATCTTGGTTTCTTTTCCTGTAAAGAAGCTCATGTTACACAAATATTGGAAACATGATAAAAAAAGATTAGGATGTAATCTAACTATGGTTCATGAAATAGGTGATTGAATCCCTAACTATTTGATAACAAATTTTTTATTTGTCTCAGAGGTAACATACTCAAAAAAATTTTAGCTTTTTTTATGCAAAATAATCATTATTGCTTCTGTGAATTTGAGATTAGGAATAAAAATACGCTGACCGTCATCAGTAAGTAATATGGTCTTGGTAAGGTGAATCTCTATTATCACTCCTTTTTTATTTTCAACTTCAAGAATATCCCCTACATCGATTTGAGGATTGAGATAAATTCCGATTCCAGCTATGGCATTTCTAAGATGTGATTGCAAAGCAATAGAGAGTAAACCAAAGGCAACTCCAATTGATGCAATTGCCTCAAAAGCAATGGCAAATAGGTGCCATTCATTTCCAATGTACAGGATTTCGCCAAGGACAATTCCTATGCTAACAATTCCTATGATTTTTTGTGTTCCTTTCAATTCGGAAAGTTTTCTTCTGATAACGGTCCTTGCAAAAATAAACAAGAATCCAGATATCCATAATGATATGATTGTGTTAGTTATTTGATCATCCAATGGATGATAAAGAATCATACTAATGAAATATAAATAATTAGAAGAGATGATCAGTTTTTAATTTGTCTTTTGTGAATGCTATGCATAAAATTTTTTAAAACCAATACAAATATCACAAAACAGTATTACTTCTGAACGTTTTTTACTACTAGAAGTGTGTTCTCGTCCCTCCATGATATACTATCAAGGTCTTCGTAGTGTTTTATTATGTTGCGTTTGAATTTGTATAAAGCTTCTGAAAATTCCTTCATTCCATATAGTTTGAATGTAGAATAATGATGATTTCTTGCTTGTTCAATTAATCTTTCTAATGGAAACACTCTGTTATGTTCAAATGTTTTTACCAAGTCTAAATTCATGTTTGATTCTTGTTCAAAAATTACTTTAAGATCATTCAGCTCATAAAGACGCTTTTCTCTTTTGTGAAAATCAGGAAAATGCATGCCCCAAATTGTGCGTGAATTTTGATCCCGTAGTCTTGTGTAGATGAATAACCTCCCATTGTTTTTTAAAACTCTTGTAGCTTCCCTTAAAAATGGTCGTAAAGAAAAATGATGGATTGCATTTAGCGTCACTATGCCATCAAGTGAATTTGTCATTAATGGTATGATGTGTGATTCACTTTTAATGGGCAAAAAATTAGAAAAGTTGTTTTGTGTGAGGTATTGAGTCAGGTGATATAGCATATTGAGATTGTTATCAATACAATACATGTGACATTTTTTTCCAAGATCCTGTAGCAAATTCAATGTATACCTTCCTGTCCCACATCCGATATCTGCTACTTCGATACTTTCCTTGTCACGAAGTTTGTTCGCAATAAAAGTGATCGGTACTAAATCTGTGGTTCTTAATTCACTGTACTTTGGCGCTACTTGCATAAAATGCTCTTGCATTTTTTGAAGTATTGCTATTCTTCTAGATTTTTTACCAGAATTTCGTTTTATCTGGTTCATTCTACATGTAGGCAGTGATCATTTTTATTAGTTATTATAGATTCCACTTTTGAAATCTGGATTTTAACCAAAATATATTGTTCTAGAAACATACTTGATTTGCCTAGGTTTTTCATATAGATTATAATAATAATCATTTTATCGTTATTTTGTGTCAAATTCAAAGAAATTATTTTCAAGGGCAAAAAAAGTAATTCCATCTGGGATAAACAGCCCAGTCAGATTTTTTACTCCATACCCATTCTTTGTAAAAAAAGCCGAGGGCAGTATAATTTGGGATGCTGACAGGAAAAAATACATTGATTTTTGCAACGGATATGGGGCTTTGCTTTTGGGTCACAAAAGACAGGAGATCATCTCTGCAGTCTTGTCACAACTAAAAATTGGAACATTGTATTGCGCCCCGACTGAAATTGAAGTAGATCTTTCAGAATTAATACAACAAAATTATCCCTCGATGCAAAAGACAAGACTCGTAAATACAGGAAGTGAAGCTACCATGACTGCAATACGACTGGCTCGAGGATATACTAGAAAGAAAAAAATTGTCAAATTTGAAGGATGTTATCACGGTGCTCATGATTCTGTGCTTGTAAAGGCAGGCTCTGGTGCAGCTCATAACGGTATATCGGTATCAGAAGGAGGAATTGAGGAGATTTCAAAAAATACGCTAGTGGTACAGTATAACAATTCTGAAGAGCTTGACTATTTGCTGCAAAAACAAAAAGATATAGCTGGTGTGATTATAGAGCCAGTTTTAGCAAACATGGGACTAGTTTTGCCAGAAAAAAATTTTCTCTCTGATGTTAGAAAAATAACTAAAGATCATGATGTGCCTTTGATATTTGATGAGGTAGTAACGGGATTTAGAATGTCACCAGGCGGAGCACAACAATACTATTCCATCAATCCAGATGTCACTACATTAGGCAAGGCACTAGGAAATGGTTTTGTGATTGCTGCAGTAGGAGGAAAAAGAGAGATAATGGACATGCTTTCTCCACAGGGAAAAGTATACCAGGCAAGTACTTTTGCAGGAAATCCAATATCTGCTTGCGCAGCAATAGCTTCTATTAAAACAATGAATGCAATTAAGGGAAAACTCTATTCAAAACTAGAATTGGGGTCTAAAATTCTTGTTAATGCCATAGGAGATCTGGCCTCTGATCTAAAGATTCCACACCAGATTAATCAGATTAGCTCCATGTTTCAAATATTTTTTACCAATAACCCTGTTAGAGATTATTCTAGTGCTAAAAAAGCAGACGCAAAAAAATTCAAGAAATTATTCTCTAGCCTATTGAAAAATGGTGTCTTTGTGGCGCCATCTCAATTTGAAACAGTATTTTTGTCTGATTCACATACCACAAGGGATTTGCAGAAAACATTAGATGCATATGAGAAAGGTTTGCGAGCTACAAGATGAGATACAAGATAGGAACAAGAGGTAGTCCTCTATCGCTTGCTCAGACAAATTGGGTTGTATCTGAGCTAAAAAAAAAATTTTCTGAAACAGAGTTTGAAATCATCACAATACTGACCAAGGGCGATACAGATGCAAGACCGCTGTTTGATATAAACCAAAAAGGATTGTTTGAAAAAGAAATAGATCGTGCAGTAGCAGAAAGAAAAGTTGACTTTGCTGTACATAGTTTAAAAGATGTTCCTGCAGAACTTCCAGATGATTTGATCTTGGCATGTATTCCAAAAAGAGAAGCAGCAAATGATGTATTTATCTCTAAAAATGGCGATAGTCTAGACAAAATAAAAAAAGGTGCTGTAATTGGCACTAGCAGTCTTCGAAGAGCAGTCCAAATTTCAAGGAAAAGATCTGATTCTATTGTAAAACCAATTCGTGGTAATATTGAATCAAGGATAAAAAAATTAGATTCTGGAAATTTTGATGCTATAGTTTTGGCAGAAGCAGGAATTGGAAGGTTGGGTCTTGATATAAAATTTGAGAGACTGTCTGTAATTGATTTTCCACCATCTCCTGGACAAGGTGCACTTGCCATCATATCACGAAGAGACAATATCGAGCTGATCAAATTCTTACAAACAATAGAAGATGCAGATTCACGCAGTATCATCGAGGCTGAAAGAGCTCTGTCCATTTTTGTAGATTCTGGATGTAGATTTCCAGTAGGTGCCTTGGCGGAAAAAATAGGTGACAAGATCCGTCTTCATGTTATAGTGTATTCAGTTGATGGCAGCAAATCCATTAATGTGGAAAAGACAGGCGATGCATTACAGGTAAAAAAGATTGGAAAAGAACTTGCAGAAGAGCTTGCTAAAAAAGGAATTGCAGAGCTTGCAAAAGATTGGAGATCTAAAGTCGAGGAATGGAATAAAAAATGACAGTGTATATTGTTGGCGCAGGTCCTGGTGACCCCAAGCTTATTACATTAAAGGCAGTTGATGCAATAAAATCTGCTGATGTTGTACTCTATGATAGATTAGTAAGCAAGGGAATCATCTCCATGATTCCAAAGAGAACTGAAAAAATCTATGTAGGTAGGGATGTCGGAGATGATTACAAACACCAAGATTCTACAAATGATATGATGTTAAAGTTTGCAAAGAAAAAAAGAAATGTTGTCAGGCTAAAGGGTGGAGATCCTTTTATCTTTGGTCGAGGAGGAGAAGAGGCAGAGTTTTTAAAAAAACACAAAATAAAATATGAAATCATTCCAGGAATCACCTCTGGGATTGGATCTGCAGAATATTCCGGTATTCCATTGACGCACAGAGATTTTGCATCATCTGTTGTGTTTGTTACAGGTCATGAGGATGCAAAAAAGAAAACAGAAGCTGTTAGATGGAAAAAAATAGCAAAATCCGTAGACACTATTGTAATCATGATGGGCCTCTCAAGGCTCGAGAAGATCTGCAAAGAATTGGTAAAAGGAGGTCTTGATTCTAAAACACCTGTTGCAGTAATACAAAATGGCACTACATCAAAACATCGAATGATAAAAGGGAATTTGTCTTCTATTTCACAGAAGGTTATATCATCTAAAATTAGACCTCCATCTATAATTATAGTAGGGAAGGTAGTGAAGCTGTCTGATATAATAGGATGGAGAAGATGATAGCAGGTAAAACTATAGCCATTACAAGATCCAAGGAAGATTCGCAGGAATTTACCCAATTGATATATGATGCCAAGGCAAGACCGATCTCTCTTCCAACAATTGAGCTTGTATCTAAAGGGGAAAAAATAGTAGATGAGTTTTTAGATTCTATAAAAAATGATGATCCAGATTTTTCAGTCTTTATGAGCTCCAAGGCAGTGAAACTATTGTTTGATACTGCAAAAAAAATTTCAAAATATGAAAAACTACAGCTTGGAATCGCAAATACTGTAGTAGTGGCCGTTGGACCTAAAACCAAAGCTGCTCTAGAAGAAGAAGGCATAAGGGTTGCGCACGTACCATCGAGATTTTCTTCTGTTGGGGTAGGTGAGGTTTTTACCAGATTAAATGCTGAAGGAAAAAAAGTAATTATTCCTCGTAGTGGAGCATCGACTCCATTCTTGGCTCTCCTTTTAGAAAAAATTGGATTGCAGGTAAAGGAGATCTATCTTTATGATGTGTGTTCCTTTCACGATACTACACTATGGAACGAATTTAGAGAATTATTTGCAAACAGCAAGATTGATGGCATTATTTTTACTTCTGCATCATCGGTCAGAGCATTTTTTGATATAATGAATTCAGATTACTCTCAGATAGATCTGAAAAAAAACCTGGAAAAGATTAGAGTTGTTGCGATAGGTCCATTTACCTCGGATGAGTTGAAAAAATTTGGAATTCAGCCTATCGTATCTTCAACTCATACCGTGCATGGCGCTGTAGAAACCATAAAAAACTACTTTTAAAACCGGATGGATAACATTCACAATAATTAGGT
>CAZHDX010000012.1:0-16860 GCA_964531195.1 uncultured Nitrosopumilaceae archaeon | reverse complement strand
TTGACAGAGCAGAAAATCGTTTAAGATTTAGTCAGGTTTTAGATGAACTACATATCCTTCAACCTCCATGGAAGGCATTTTCGAATCTGTCTGATGCCAAAAAGTTTGCAACTACCGTCAAGTATCCTGTATTAGTTAGGCCATCATATGTTCTAAGTGGGGCAGCAATGAAGGTTGTATGGTCTGATAAACAATTAAAAAAATATCTAGAAGAGGCAGCAAATGTCTCACCTGATTATCCGGTTGTTTTAACGAAATTCATGCTAAACTCACTTGAAGCTGAAGTCGATGGTGTATCAGATGGAAAAAATGTAATCATTGGTGCAATAGTTGAACACATCGAGGGAGCTGGAGTTCATTCTGGAGATTCTATGATGTGCATTCCTCCATGGAGTTTGAGCAACAAAATAGTTGAAACCATCACAGAGTATACAAACAAGATCGCAACTGCCTTTAACATTAGAGGCCCATTTAATCTACAATTTCTGATAAATTCAGACCAAGTCTATGTCATTGAACTGAATATTCGAGCCTCACGATCCATGCCGTTTGTTTCAAAATTTGTAAAGATGAATCTTATCAGTCTTGCATCGCGTGCTGTTCTAGGCAAGCCACTGCCGCATGTATCCAAAGACAAATGGAGAAAGACTCACTCGTATGGCATTAAAGTGCCACAATTTTCTTTTATGCAGCTAGAAGGTGCTGACATTATTCTTGGAGTTGAAATGCAATCAACTGGTGAAGCAGCTTGCTTTGGTGATAGCTTTTACGACGCACTATCAAAGGGATTGATATCTGTTGGATATTCACTTCCAAAAGAAGGTGCTGTTTTAATCACTGCAGGTGGTTTTGAGAACAAAGAAAAGCTTTTACGAACAGCTGCATTAATAAAAACTCTAGGTTACAAAATTTATGCGACAGAACATACTGCAGAATTTTTAGCAGAAAAAAAAATAGGTTCAGAACCCGTCTTTAAAATTAGTGAACCTGAACGAAAGCCAAACATTGCCGATTTGCTCTATGAAAGAAAAATAAATTTCATAGTAAATGTGCCTAGTACCTCTACCTTGGAAAAATATGTCGGAATGCTTTATGACGAATATCAAATTCGAAGAAAAGCAGTGGAGCTTGGAATTCCAGTGCTTACTACTACAGAGCTCGCTGATTCGTTTGCGAGAACGCTTGAATGGCTTAGGAAGAACGAAACCACAAAAAAGCCATTAGAACCCTATGATAAACTAGACTAGTCTGATAATTTTATAGTCTTATGATTCTGTGATTCTAACAGGCGCAAATTATAATTTAAAAATACTTGATTAGTCTGTAATAAAAAGTACTTCCCGATTGTTATATCGTGCAATCCCCTAATAGATCCAAGAAACTGTGGAATTATTTGAGATGTCGATGAGACTCCAAACCCCCACCATATCCACTATCTCTCGACTCCCTCAGTTTCATTTTTCTAATGTATTGAAATAAAAAAAATAAATACAAATTAAATTTGTAGATTTTTTAAATCTTTGACTACAGAGCTTGATGTGTTTTAGATCCTTGCGGAGTTTAAATTAAAACCTGTTATTTCAAAAAGAGACATGTTACTGAATATCTTTTGCCAAATGCAATACTTCGTATATGTCAGGCATGGATACGCTCATTGCTAGATCCTTATGTTCAACTATAGAAAAAAACTTGGGAAAAACTACTCTACAAAAAATTGAACATAGACTATTTGAAAAATATGGAATGAATTTAACTCAGTCAATTGAAGATTTTCCTAAATTAGATAATGTCTTACGGGATTTTTTTGGTGCTGGTGCAGAAGGTGTTGAAAGACAATTCCTAGAAAGTATTGTAAAGGTGGAAAATGTACAATCCCACCAACCTTGCTGGATTGAGATAAAGGATTCTTCACTTAGCAAGCGAATCGTAGACGCATTAGGAGACGATGATAAGAAAAATATGATTGATGTTGTCTTAACTGAACCTCGAACCATCTCAGATATTATTGAAACTGCTAAAGTATCTGCGGCTACAGGTCATAGCAAGATCAACTCATTAATTGAGAATGGATTACTAACTCTTTATGATACTACTAATCATGAAGATAAGAACCAAAATAGATACAAATCAGTATTTGAAAATGTAGCGATAAATATAGAAAAGAATAAGGTTATTGTCAAAGTATTCGCAAATGAATCGCTACAAAAAAGCTCAGTCCTTCAAGTAGTGCAATGTAGATAGTTGGCCATTAGTATTAATTATCTTTATTGTCAGTTTTTGCCAAATGTCCTGTAGAATTTCCAATGATTCAATGGGATTTTGTTAATAAAACAGGTTGTGTAGGAGCAAGTAATTTCCCTTCTTTTTTTAATTTTTGCTGCATGAACAAGTCAAAACTCCCTTCATCAAATATTTGCCATCCCCATTTTTGAATATCCAAATCGTATGATTTGTAGTCTTCAATTATATCACCAAACCAAGATCTGTACATATCTTCTTCTTTTTTTGCTTGCTCATGATTATTGAAGAATTTTAATTCAATCCAGTCAGTGTCTCCATTGGTTCTAGCCGAAAAATCGCAAAAAGGGGCTTCAGTAAGATATTTTTTCATATCTTCTACCCTCTGTACGAAATCTCGAGGAGAAGTAAACTTCACTGTGATTAGTCGAGAAGTTGGCATGTTGACTTTTTGCAGATCAACCATCGTAGTGAATCCTAGAATGACCTTGTCTCGCTCGAGCTTTGCGATCCTTTTTCCGACACCTCTCTCAGAGATTTTTATCCCTTTTTCTTCTAGTTTCTTTGTGATATTTCTTGTTGAGATTCTTCCATTTACTATCAATAAATTCAAAATCTCTCTGTCCAGTTTGTCCATTGGCTGTTTAATCAAAATTCGAAATTACGCACCAAAGTTCAAAACTTGAACCAAATTTGTCAAAAAGTTCAACAAATGAACTTTGGTGGCACTAAAAGTTTGGTCAATTCTATATAGTTCTAGCGCGTTTTGACGAACCAGATAAAATATGACAGCACAACATCTGCAAACAAACCAAAACAGTGCCATATCGGTCAAAAATAAACTGACCGCAATTGGCTTGGCAGTTTTGCCATTAGGCCTAGCAGCATATAGTAGCAATGGAATATCCTTTCAGGGTATCTCATCTACCCTATCAAGTGGAGTGTTTCCAATAGGTTTCACTTTGCTTTCATGGGCAATTGCTGCAAAAATAGGTCTGAAGCTCCGAAAGTAAGAGCTAATTTCTCTTACTCTTTTTTCTATTTTTTTATAATATCCAAAGTATAAAGAATTTTTTTTATTTTGTTACAGTAAACATGGCTTGCATGCCCGCAAGAATGTGATCATTTACATGACAATGATACAACCAAGTGCCAATATTATCAGGGTACATATCTAACACTTTCATGCTCATCGGAAGTAGTTCAACCATATCAGTTCTCATTCCATTCATTAAGAGTGTCTCACCATGCCAATGAGGAGTATGGAGATCAACTTCTGTTCCAACTCCTATTACATACCAACGAACGTGTGTATTTTCTTTCATCACAAGTCCTGGAAGATTGCCAAAAACATATCCATTAATGGAATGCATTAAGTTGCTTTCCTCAAAACCCTCATCATCTATTTTTACGGATGATGGATCTTGCGTGAATGTCTGTATGTTGTATTCAAGATATGGACTATTATTTTCATTCATTACAGAAAACAATGTGACAAATTCTTTATCAATCCCTTTTGGTGTTCCATCAGGATTCGCTTCTCCATTTTTTGTTATTATTATTGGACCAATGAGACCCGCATAAGTGTCAGAGACTTCATCGACATGGGAATGGTACATCCACACTATAGAGCTTGGATCGTGAGGGCCTGGTCCAGCCCTCAATGGCACTTTCCATTCGTATGTGAAGGTTTTTCCAGTTTGAATATCTGCACCGAGTTTGTCAGATTCTGGCACTCCGTCATTGTAAGGAGCTCCTTCTGATGCCTTATCATAAAATACTCCATGTGGATGTATGCTTGTTGGAATGCGGCAATTATTTTTGAACACTACTTTTATGGTATCTCCAACTTCTGCATGAATTACAGGTCCAAGCATTCCAAGGTGTTTCCAATTTTCACTCTCAGATTCGGGTGTAGTAAAGGTGGGATCTGTGTAACCACGATAGAGGCATTTCAGATATGTGCTTCCTATCCTGTCCTTTCCTGATATTGTATAGACAGAGGCTTTCTCATCTTCTGCAAGAGGAACTCCTGTAATTTGGTTTTTACCTGTAGGAGCATAATTCCATTTTACTTCATCTGCAGCAATATAGTAGATACGTGTCTGTCCATGTAAATCTGTAGGACTGATAAAATTGTAAAGATTTGAACTGTAATCTTCATCAATATTATGATCCTGTGGTTCCGAAAGTACTTGATAACCAATTATTGATACAAAAGCAACAACGGCAACTGCTAGACCGATAAATGCTAACTTGATTGAATCCAGAAATTATTCGCCTCTACGCAAAAAATTAATTTCATATTAAAAACTTGTCCCAAAAATATGTAGTCTTTTATTGAAGTTATTTGGCAATTGAGAATAATCGATAGTATTTCCTTCACGTCTATTTTATACAAATTGGACTTCCGCTACAGTGTAAATTTGCTCCAGTAAGATCTGCATCTGAAGTGTTAGTGCCTGAAAGCTTGGCTCCAGATAGGTTTGCATTTGTAAGATTGGCGCCACGGAGGTTTGTCTCTAAGAGATTTGTATTAGACAGATCGGCTCCTGATAAATCAGCACCTATTAGTTCAGTATGATTAAGATCTGAACCTCTAAGTACTGCATTTTGCAGTTTTGCTTCACGCATATAAGCACTTGATATGTTAGCACCTGCTAGATTAGAATCTGACAGGTCTGCACCACCATTGAGATTTATCTCTGGTGCATAAGCATTCATCAAATTAGCGTTTGTGAGAGAAGCACCTGGAAGTTGTGTGTTTGTAAGATCTGCATGATGAAGATCCGCTCCTGTTAGATTAACTCTGAGAAGATAAGCTTTTTTGAGATTTGTATTTGAAAAATTTGCCCCAGATAGATTTGCACCAACAAGATTAATGTGGTTTAGATTGGTACCTGAAAAATCACAATACGACCAATCAATCTTTGAAGATAGTTTAATACCACAATTGTTGGACTTCGAAGGCGTTGAGCTAGAAATAATTTGAGAATTAACATCCGATTCAAGTTTTAGTATTTTATTTTGTATTAGTAATTTTATACCAGCAAAATAATCAGAATCATTTGTCTTATTTCCTGACCACCATTTTGTGCTGTTTTTAATCGATGTTGTAGCAAAGATATTCTCTTCGGATGCTGCACTAGCTGTAGAAAAGGAAACTGATACTACAGAAACTAACAAAATTGGAATGATCCCAATTTCATACCAGAAAAAAGTCTCTGAATTTTTTCTAATCATTAGGGGAAGCTAATTTTATTAGTATTTAATTTGTACAATAAGCATAAACTGTGAAAACAACTCTTGATTCTAATTGTTTGTAATATTGAGGAAAATAGTTTGAATCAAATGATTTTTTATCCATAGAAAGATATCCTATACATGGAATCTATCACAGAAACCTGTGTTGTAACAAAATCAAAAACTGAAGTCTTTGACTTTCTATCAGACATTGAAAATATGTCAATATGGAGCACAGAGTTTGTAAAAGAAATATTTCAAGAAGGCGGAAAATACAAGGCAAAAACACCATTGGGATTATTGTTCATTAAATTTGATATCGACAAAGATGCTGGTACAATTGACATTTATGCTGGACCGACTGAAGAACAAATGACAGGCGGGTTTTTACGTGTTATCGATTTTTCCCCATCGCAGACAGGAATTATGCTTACTTTTTTTAAATATTCTGATGTACCAGATGATCTTTGGAAGACATTCTGCATATGGATAAAAAAAGAAGTTGGAAACATCTGTAAAAGATTCTCATAATAATGTTATAATAGTTTTAATCTGATAGCCTATTTCAATAATAGGATTTAAATTTGGAATAGAGTAAATTTTTTCATGAATTCAAAAACAATCGATCAGACAAAATTAAATGAATTCATGGAAAAGGTCATCAAAGATATGGGTTCGGCAGCTAGTGCTGTCCATGTAATTATTGGAGATAAATTAGGTTTGTACAAAGCTATGGCAGATGCAGCTGGTCCTGTATTGCCAGAAGCATTGGCAAAAAAGACAGATACCAATGTGCGCCTAATAAGAGAATGGCTAGCAGGACAAGCTGCTGGTGGATATGTGAATTATGATCCTCTCACAAAGATGTATCATCTGCCACCAGAGAATGCAAATGCTTTGGTAGAAGAAAACAGTCCTTTCTTTGTTCAGGGCGCATTTCAGATAGTAGGTTCAATGTTCAAAGACGAAGAGAAAATAATGAAAGCAATGAAAACAGGAAAAGGACTTAGTTGGGCAGATCATGATTGTGCACTTTATGAGGGCACAGCACGATTCTTCAAACCAAACTACATGGAAAATTTGACCAAGAATTGGATTCCTTCTCTTGATGGTGTTGAAACAAAGCTGAAAAAAGGTGCCAAAGTAGCAGATGTTGGATGTGGTCATGGCATTTCAACAATGTTAATGGCAAAAGAATATCAGAATTCACAATTTTATGGTTTTGATTATCACAAGCAATCGATAGAACAAGCACGCAAAATTGCAAAGAACGAAAGGATTGCAGACAGAGTAAAGTTTGATGTCGCTAGCGCTACATCTTATCCTTCAAAAAATTACGATATGATTGCATTTTTTGATTGTTTGCATGACATGGCCGATCCTATATCTGCCTGTTCGCATGCATTCAAATCCCTTGACAAAGATGGTACATTATTAATTGTAGAACCATTTGCAGATGATAAAATTGAAAACAACTTGAATCCTATTGGTAGAATTTGCTATTCTGTGTCAACCGCAATATGTGTGCCAGCTTCCTTAGCTTATGATGGAATAGCTCTTGGTGCGCAAGCAGGAGAATCCAAAATAAAAGAAGTTGTAACTTCAGCTGGATTTACAAGATTCAAAAGAACATTTCAAACTCCTTTTAATCTTGTTTATGAAGCCAAACCATAGCTTATTTTGAAGCAAACAGGTCTTATTTTTAACAATGGTTATGCACTCGGTATGAATCATGAGCAATGCTCAAATAAAAAGATGGCAATATTGTCCCATTGTTATACATCAAAACGGGAATTTGGCTCTTTATCATATTAATAGGCTGCGTTACATTCTCTGCTTCATTTGCTCAAGTACAAGTTACAATTCCCTTGGGTGCCTCTAAACCATCAACGCCATTTTCCCTCTCTCCATCAGTTGTAGATATAAAAGTAAATGACACGGTGCAATGGAACAATAACGATATTGCAATTCACACAGTAACAACCGGCAGTACTCATCTTGGGTTTGATGGAAGAGTTGATAGTGGCACTATAGCTGCTGGTGGTTCATTCTCTCACACATTTGATAAAATAGGAGTTTACAATTATTACTGCTTATTTCATCCTTGGATGACTGGACTGGTAAATGTTGGTACGGGAACACAGACACAACCAGAATTAGAAATTTCTGTTTTTACCGATAAAACAAATTATCGCACTGGAGATACAATAATGATATCAGGAAATGTATCTAGGCTTATTCCAAATGATCAAGTCACTGTATGGGTAACAGATCCCAAAGGTCAAGGAGTTGCAACAAGTCACATTGAAACAGAGACTGGAAACTATTTTTCCACTAGCTTTGTAGCTTCAGGCGATTTATGGAGTCCTGGTAATGAATACAAAGTATATGCTCAATATGGTTCAAAGAGCCCTGTAGCAATGACTCCAATACAACTAGAATCTATTGACCAAAAACCAGCTAATGAAATAATTTCAAATAATACTCAAACAAATACATCAGCAAATGCCTCATACATGTTATCACCCAAGAAGATGGTAGCAGATTCTGCAAACTTTATTACCGCGCAAACAGTACACGACTTTTACATCCCTGGTGAGCAAGTTCAGATATCAGGGTCTGTCTGGAACGGACTATTTCAAAAATTTGGAGGAGCCGCATATCTTGCAACTGCACTTATTGGTAATACTGGCAGCAACACTGTAACAGAGTTGATTAATGTCAAAGTGAAAGACATTAACGGCACTGTGGTTTCAAACCAAGAGACTCAAGCGGATGCTGGGGGGGACTATTCTATATTCGACAAGCTGCCTCAAGATGGCGAGGGAAAGTATACTGTAGAATCAATAATAGAGACAAAAGCCGGACTAGTAAACACACTTGATTTATCTACATTGGCAAAATTATCTTCTACTACAAATTTTGTTGTGACAAATCCTGATGAAATTTCAGTGTCAACAGGGGGTGGAAGCTTTTCTGTAGGAATTTCTAGCAACTCTACTGTTTCAAACTTTCAATTCAAACCTGTAGATAAAAAATTGTCATTTCTAGTACAAGGAGAAACAGGAACAAAAGGTGTAACAAGGATTGATATTCCAAAGGAATTACTTAGTGGTCAGCTAACTGTGCTAATAGATGGCACTGTGCAACCGTACAATTCTGAAAATGTGATTCTTGTATCAGACACTCCTACAGATACCTCGCTTGAAATTAATTATCATCACAGTTCACATACAATTGAAATAACAGGGACCTATTCATCAGAATCTGCATTGGGCCAATCTGTTCCAGAATTTAGTTCAGCAGTTTATATCGTGTTAGTATGTTCAGTAATAAGCATAATTATTTTCTCAAGAACAAGACAATTTCATTTCTAAATATTTTTTCTTGAATTGAAACATATTCGTACTCAAATTTTCCTATACATTATTTCATGATTCACTAAATTTTTTTCACACGCAACAAAATCTGTGTGAGAAATTATGTAACAAGAAGACTAGGAAGATTCGGTGTCTGGCTTCATAGGAGCAGCCATTTTGACTTCTGATATCCATTCACATTTGATATCTACTTTTGCATGATGTTCTTCAACCATTTCTTTGTTTGGTGCCTTAAGCAGGCAAAAACAGACACGTGATTCTGTATTGTAAAATAAATTTATGTGCTCTACTCCGAACTCATCTTTTGGAGAACCACACAACTCCTTTAGATTCGCTTCAGAGAATGGTACTTTATGCACATCAAGAAATATTGGCAATACCATTCGTACAATTATTGTTATTTATAAGAATTTTCATGTGATTTTTTCATTTTCAACATTTTTTGCATTTTCAGGATGAATTTTTCTAAATGTTTGACATCTGTGTTTATATTAATGAATTTTCTGATCATTCTAAGAGAGACATTGGAAACCGCAAATGTGGATTCTAAAAATTTTGCAAATAAGCATGACAAGGAAATTCCAAATGATTTGACTCTAAAAATAATTTCACGAAGTAATGAAAAACTTGATTTTTGTTTTGATAAAAATGGACCATCAGCCCAAATTGGAAATGAGCAATTGTGGAATGCAATAGCACAATTAAAGTATAAGGGGATAAAACTCAGATTAATCACAGAAATAACAAAGGAAAATATTGCTTACTGCAAGACAATGATGAGATATTTTGACGTGCATCACTTTGACGCGGTAAAAGGAAATTTTGGAATTTCAGATAATTCTGAATATATCGGAAACATTCTTAATTCAAACCAAAGTAATGCATCAGATATTATTAACATCAACACCAAATCGTTTTTGGAGCTCCAGCAATATTTATTCGACATCCTTTGGAATATCTCAAAACCTGCCAAAGAAAAAATTAAAGAAATTGAATTAGGGCTTGATAAAGAGTTTATAGAAACAATCATGGAACCATTGGAAACTCAGAATCTATTACTAAACCTTCTAAGATCTGCTACTTATGAAATACTCATACTATTTTCCACAGTCAACTCATTTTTTAGAGCAGAACGAGAAGGAGTATTACAAACATTAAGGGAAGCTGTAGAACGTGGTGTAAATGTACGGCTATTAGTACCAACTGGCGACAATGAAATAAAAGAAATTTCAGAAAGGGAATTAAAGGAAAAGAAAAAACAAATTTACATACAATACATCTGTAAGCCCTTGCAAACCAATATTATAACACTAATAATAGATCAAGCAATTTCCCTCTCAATCGAAATTACTGATGATTCAAAAGAAACCTTTCACGAGGCTATCGGATCAGCGAACTTTTCAAATACTGATTCTATGGTTTCATCTAATGCCTCCATATTTGAAAGTCTTTGGATACAATCAGAATTGGACAAACAGAATGCGACCAAACAGGTCTATTTTCAAGTGTTTAAAGGCTATGGACTAAAAGATGAAACCTACAAGCGACGTTGGCAAAACTCACAAAACAAATGAATCATTGTGTGATATACAATCGAATGTTTATATGATATGTCATCACGATTTTATACGTGCTTAAAATTACTTGGAATGATAAAATCTGTACACATTCTGGCAATTGCGTAAAAAACCTGCCATCAGTATTTCAAGTGAAGGATGGCAAATTTGTGATTCTTCCTAGCGGTGCTTCTGAAGATCAAATTCGCAAAACAGTAAAGGCTTGTCCTTCGGGAGCATTACAAATAGATGAATGATGCCAGAAAAATCAAACATATGTGCCATGTGTGGTAAAGTGATTGAAAAACAGCAAAATAAATTCTTGATAGAATCAATAGATGGTTTAAATTATATTTTTGATAGTAAAGATTGTATTTTATTTTTCAAAAAATTCAAAACCTTGTATGGCAATAGGTTTAATGAATAATAATTTTCTTAACGGAGTATTATTGATCAAAACAATATAGTAATTTTTAATTATGCATTGTTCGATGTAAGCTAGATGGTAAAATGCATCGCATTTCATTCATATAAAGGAGGAACTGGCAAGACTACACTCGCATGCAATTTTGCAGTTTCATTAGCAAAAAAGGGATATCGCGTTTTTCTTCTTGATCTGGATGTCTCTGCTCCTAGCATTCAAGCATATTTTGAGAAAGAACCCAAGAAATGGATTAATGATTTTTTAAATGACAGTGCAGAAATTAGTGATATTGCTGTGGATTTGACGTCATTTATTGGTGAAAATAGCGAAAATATCCAATCAGAAAAAATAGGAAAATTTTGGGTTGGACTTTGTAATCCAAAAAAAGAAGAAATTTACAAGCTCGAAGGAGGAAAGGAAGAAAACTCAAAAATGCAACTACTCAGGAAATTTATACTATTAAGGGAACATCTGATCTCTGACTACAATGTTGATTATATCGTAATTGATACTAGCCCAGGAATTCGATATTGGTCAATTAATGCATTAGCTGTTGCAGATGTTCTGCTTTTAACTCTAAAAATGGGGGACTTGCATATAGATGGAACAAAGAAAATGGCTAGCGATATATACACTTCTCTAACCAAATTCGGCGCCAAATCTTATCTAATTTTAAATCGAGTGGCAGGATTTTGTGTTCCTCATATGAACTCGGCCGAACCAGAATTGCATGGGAAGTCTATTCAACAGCAGCCACCTGACATTGCTGAAAATCTTGCAAAAACTGTTGGTATGAATGTTATCTCAGCAATCCCTTGTTATTGTGATATCCAGTTTAGTAGGAAAGAATTTCTTACTGTTCTAACACACCCGTATCATCCTTTCGCAAATCAAATTAATCATCTTACGGACGAAAACGAAATCAAAGTTTAAGTCTGGTTTTAATGATGATTTGGTATTGTCATTAATTTGTGCATTATGTGGTAAGCGAATATCTGGATTGCCAATAATGGAATCAGAACTCTCATTTGATAGTGAAAAATGTAGAGAAACCTATGCCAGACTTGCAGGAATATATGGGCATAACATTACAGATGTCGGTTTACCTGATGTCATAAATGCAAGCTTTTTCTTTATCGATGTTGTCGGACTTTCTGATCCTCTACTTTCAGTTAAAAAACAAATGGTAAAAATTGAAATGCTCAATAAATTTGTGGGATCATGTGATGCATTTCATACATCAAAAGTAAAAAAAATAAGCATGCCGACTGGGGATGGAATGGTTATAGCGTTTTTACTAAATCCTGAATTACCCTTGAATCTAAGCATGGAATTACACAAGAAAATTAGAGAGTACAATTCTGATAAGACTCCAGAAGATAGAATAGGGGTCAGAATAGGTTTGAGTTTAGGACCTGTTTTCATATTAAATGATATAAATAATAACAAAAATGTTTGGGGACCAGGAATAGTGATTGCTCGGCGTGTAATGGATGTTGGTGATGATTCTCATATATTGATTGCAGATAGACTGGCAGAGGAATTGATTTCATTGAGAGACGAATATAGAACAATGATCAAGCCATTGTCAGATTATTCTCTAAAACATGGTCAAACTATAAGGATTTACTCTGCATATTCAAAAGATTTTGGCAATCCTAATCTGCCTGAGAAGGTTATTGATTACATTGAAAAGAAGAACAAGAATTTCTGATCCAAAATGATTATTTTCTAAAAAATAGCGTATTAAAAAAAAATTTCTAAATTAATATATACTTGCTTTACTACCATAGATGCGCATACCTTAAGTAGAAAACATTTATTATAAATTGGAATCGTGCGGAAATTACGTGAAAAAGAAAGATCTGAATTAGTTCGCAGGTTTGAACCAAGCATTAAAATTTTAATGCGCATTATAAAAATAATTCTAGAGCAAAATATCATTGGAAGGACAGTGTTATCTTTAGAGGCAAATATCAATTATGCCACCCTTGTAAAACACCTTGAATGGTTGGAAAATAAATCGCTAATTGAATTAGTAATAATCGAAGGCAAGATAAATGTAAAATTAACTGAAGAGGGACAGCAGCTTTGCACAGCAGTTCAATACAGATTTTACCTTTGAGCATTTTCTTGATGAACTAAGAGATGGAAAATATAACAAAAATGATGATGTAATGAAAGTTATTAGAGCCGATCTTGCTAGCGCCCGAGTAGGAATACCATAAAATCCGAAAACCTATCATCTAATAAAAAATAAGAATCTCTAATGCAAAAGGTATTAAGAATCAAAATCAAAATCTCCTGTGTGAGCGAATCCTTTAAGATCGATATCCCATATCTGCCAGAAGGAAATGGATGTCGTTTGATCTGGTCAGATGGTGATGAAGAAAGAGTGGTTTACCTAACGCAGGAAGAATTTGAAGAATTAAATGAAACATTATCAAAAAATTCCACTGCAAAAATAGAACTAGAAGATCAAGTAAGCTCAATTCTAGTAAATTCTGATATAACAGAGTTTTTTATTGCACATAGAAAATCACTCCAGATAAACACTAAATTGTTGCAAGATAAAGTAAAAGAATTCGTATCAAATCATCCGAAGGTATAAAATCAAAAGATGGCAAGACATATGAAATCAAAAGTAAAACAAAGGAAAATAACCTGGCCTAAAGGATATGAATATTCAGGTCAAGATACTTCCGAGATTAGAAACAAGCTACTTAATTCTATTCTCACAAAGTCTCCCCATTCACACATAAACACTGATCTTTTTTTCGTAATGTCAACAAGACGTTCTACTAGAAAGTTTTCTTCTCAGATAGTTGAGAAATGGAAGATAGACAAGATTCTAGCCGCTGCAGATACCGCTCCTACGGCAGGAAATTTCCAAGGTTTTGAAATATATTATATCAAAGACAAAAAGACAAAAGAAAAACTACCATTAGCTGCAAATAATCAGCCTTTTGTAAATGCTCCCGTTGTTTTAGTATTTTGCATGAATCCTGACCGAGTTAAAATGAATTTTCCAAAGGACATACTGGACAAGTTTTCAATACAAGATGCAACACTGGCTGCTGCTTATTCCCAACTTGCAGCATCTGCATTAGGCTTAAGTTCAATTTGGGTGGGAATGATAGATGAAGATAAAATAAAACATATTATCGGCACAAAACTCAGACCGTCTTCTCTTCTGTGTATAGGATATCCAAGTCTAAAGCGCGGACCAAAATCTCGAAGAAACCTTAAAAATCTAATACATATAGTATGATGAGTATTTGCTAGAGTTATTTGTGGGGATAAGGACCTCCTACGCTTCCCATGCAACACACCTCACTTTAAATTGATAATTCATAAAATTAATACTCAATTCATAGTTATTTTCTAATCTACACAATCTAGCTAAGTATTTTCATTTCTAGCTAAATTAGAATAATATCACTTTGTATTCTTTTTTAATTCTCTTGAGGGGCGGCAAACCTTTTCATTGTATGGGTTGTGGTTCTAAAAATATTATTGTATTTTTTGAGCCCAAGTATAATGGATATAGAGGACAGTGTCAAGACTGCGGCAACAATTGGCCAGAATCTTGAATTATGTTATAAAAATCTATCAAATCACACTTTCAAGCAATGATTCATTACCAATAATAGCGCCATCAAGCGTTACTATTTTTGCAGATTCAAAATTCTTGATTGACTGAAATATGGGTGAAATTGATTTTTTATAATTTTTTTTATGAGTTGCGTAGAAGTACTTGTTAAAGGATGGAACTACAATTATCTCAATCTTTCCTGTTGAGGAAGGAAAAATTTGACTTTTTTGAGTTTGAATTGAGATCCAAACCCTCTGACCATCGAGAACAGAACCATCCTGAAAAAATACAGGATGTAAATGTCCCATGATTATCTTGTTTATGTATGAAAGATTTTCTGAGGGCATGGCATGGCCATGAGTCAAAAGTGTATCTCCAATTATGATACCAGATGAGCTTGCAACCTCTATCCAATCTGGCGCAAGCTTTTGTATATTCCCGTCATGGTTGCCAGGAATTATTATTGTTTCAATTTTTTTCCCTATTTCAAAAAATAATGGAATTGCTTGCCATTCTATCTTTGATATAAAATCAACTCCCGCTTTTACGTCGCCCAATAAAACTAAAGAATCTGGCTTTTCTTGCATTATTATAGATAAAATTGAATCATAGGTTTCTTGTACCAATTCTTTTGGTTCAACATGAATCTCATTTGCGAGTAGCGTTTTTTCAAATCCTATGTGCAGATCAGTAACGATAAGATAACGTTTTTTTTCTTCTAGGATTAAAGCAGGCTGAGATTGTACTATTCTTATTTGTGCCATCAAAAGTTATACGAACCGATTTTGAATTAAATCCTTGTGAAAAAAACTACAAATCTTGATGCAGTGGTATCGGGAAGAGGTGTAAAGCTTCACTACTTTGAACCAAGCGGGAGAAGGATATGGACAGTTGTGGGTAAAGACAACGAACACTGGCTTGATCCAGAGATAGGATTTTGCTCTTGTGAAGATTATTTTTTTAATATAATGGAAAAAGGAGGCGAATGTTACCATCTAAAATCCATTAAAATTGCAAAAGAGCAAAACAAAGTTGAAGTAATAAAATTCTCAGATTCCGAATTTGAAAATTTTATTTCAGCTGTTATCTCTGATCTATAGTTTTATTTGGAATAAATCTTCTTTTGAGACTCCTTTCCACAATCCTACCATGCCTTCTGGTTTTACATGATCTACTTTGGTTATCTTTTGTATTTTTATGTGATCCGGGTTTGGCGGCATCCATAGCATTGCCATGTAATCTCCTACTTCTCCAACTTGATCTGGCTTGGCTGATTGTATCTTTTCTTGGGGAAATCCATTTGCAACTAGCGCATTTGTTGCAGCAATTTCTAAATCACGTCTGCCGTGTACAAAAAGATAAACCGATTTTTGTGTATCTATTTGACTCATAAAAGAGGTTATCTGATATCTTTAATCAATGTTTCAAAAATCAATCTGGATTATATACGAGAAAATCCTAAGAAAATAGTTGAACGATGTTTTAGTTATTGGTTCTGGTGGAAGAGAACATGCTCTTGGTTGGAAAATTTCTCAAAGCAAAAAAGTTGGTAAAGTCTTTTTTGCACCAGGAAATGGAGGTACTCAAAACAACATAGCAATACAGGTAGACGATATACGCAATCTTGAAAAGTTTGCTTTGGAAAATAAATGTCTTACAATAGTTGGCCCAGAAATTCCATTGTCGTCTGGAATTGTTGATGAATTTATGAATAGAGGTCTTAGGATATTTGGACCAACAAAAAAGGCTGCACAACTCGAATCAAGCAAGGTTTGGGCAAAAAACTTTATGAAAAGAAACGACATACTAGCAGCCCGATTTGAGATATTTGATGATCCAAAAAAGGCAGTAGAATATGCAAAATCAGTTGACTATTCTCTAGTTGTAAAAGCAGATGGTCTTGCTGCAGGGAAGGGAGTGATTGTCTGTAATGATTCTGACGAAGCTGAAGCAGCAATTGAAAAAATTCTAGTTGAGAAAAAATTTGGCTCTGCAGGATCTAGGATCATTTTAGAAGAAAGAATTGATGGAGTAGAGGCTTCCTATATTGCATTATCAGATGGCAATGTGGCTATTCCAATGGCTACAACCCAAGATCATAAGAGAATCTTTGATGACGACAAGGGTCCGAATACAGGTGGAATGGGCTCTTATTCTCCAACTCCTATTATTGATGATTCTATGGCGCAAGAAATTCAAAAAAATATCATTGATAAAACCATTGCTTCTATGAAAAAAGAAGGAATTCCTTTCAAGGGATTTTTGTATGCTGGAGTAATGATCAAAGATGGGATGCCATACGTTTTAGAATTTAATACAAGGATGGGTGACCCAGAATACCAACCAAAACAACGTCAAAGTGAATAGATATTTATGAAATAAATACAAATAATAAATACAAGAGACAATAACAAAATTGATATC
>CAZHDX010000011.1:0-17444 GCA_964531195.1 uncultured Nitrosopumilaceae archaeon | reverse complement strand
TTATGAAGAACTTACAAAACTTCTTGGGACAGAAGAACAATTCTCCTTCAAGCCTGGAAAACTTAACAAAGTGCTTATGCTTGGAATACAAGGAAGTGGAAAGACTACAATCACAGCCAAACTTTCTAAATATCTTACTAAACAAGGATACAAAGTTGCAGTAATCGGAGCTGATACCTATAGACCTGGAGCATTAACACAGCTAAAAACGATGTGTGAAAAAGCAAACATAGAAGTTTATGGAGAAGAAGGAAACAAGGATTCGCCACAAATTGTAAAAAATGGTCTTAGACATTTTGAAGAATCAAATCTTGACGTGGTCTTAATTGATACAGCTGGAAGACACAAAGAGGAAAAAGATCTATTAGAAGAAATGACAAAAATAAACAAGGTAGCAGAGCAGGATCTGACTTTGTTAGTAATTGACGGTACAATAGGGCAACAATGCTACAGCCAGGCAGAGGCATTTCATAAAACAGTCCCTGTGGGTGGAATCATAATTACAAAGTTAGATAGTAGTGCTAAAGGAGGTGGAGCATTAGCTGCGGCAGCTGCAACCAACGCCCAGATAATGTATATTGGAACAGGAGAACGAATTGATGATCTAGAAAAATTTTCACCAACTCGATTTGTTGGACGATTATTAGGGATGGGAGATATACAGGCACTGCTTGACATGGCAAAAAGACTAGAGACTGAGGGCGAAGAAGATAGGATAAAACGAATTTCTCACGGAAAAATGAACATGGAAGATTTTTATTTTCAAATAGAACAGGCAACAAAAGCTGGAGGACTTCGAAGCATACTAGATAACATGCCTGGTGTTTCTGGGATGGTAAGAGAAGATCAGCTAGACCAACAAGAAGAAAAGATGGAAAAATAGAAAAGATAGACAAATAGAGATTCATAAGTAAATCAATTAAGAAGCTTGAAAAGGAAGATCCAGACTTGTTAAATTCATCAAGAATTAAAAGAATTGCAAGGGGTTCTGGATGGTCCGAACATGAAGTAAAAGATCTACTCAAGGCATATAAAAATTCCAAGTCTATAATGAAAGCTTCCAAAGGAAGACAGATGCAAGGCATGCTAAGAAAGATGGGTCTTGGCTAAATTCGCAATGTATTTGTTTTTTCCATAATTCTTAGGAATTGATCTAGCTTTACCGTTCATGTTTGGTAAAACTTATTCGAGTAACTCAGTTTATTATTGTCACACATAACACAATTTATGGCAAGTACAAGAAAAATATACAGTTGTGAGTGTCCTTGTCACAAAATGCAGATAATGCAATATGGCAAACCTGATGCATTACCATGTCATGAGTGTGAATTTGCAGATTCTTAATTCAAAAAATGGGATTGAAATATCTATAATAAATCAATCAAACTCTTGAGAATCTTAAATCCCCATAGAAAAGATTTCTGGGCTTCTAATTTTCATAAAATGTATTAATGAACAGTTTTGTGAAAACAAAAATTAATCAATAATGGGTGACCTGTGATATACGTTCAGAATTTAGATGAAAACTATTATCTCTAGCAATCCCAAATATTTCTGAGAATGGATCTTGTTGAACGTTACAGGGGCAGTATGCTTGGACTGGCAGTAGGAGATGCCTTGGGAATGCCCATAGAATTTAGTTTTGATGATTTCAAGCCAGTAACTGACATGGTTGGAAGTAAAGAGTTTAATTTAAAACCTGGACAATGGACAGATGACACCTCGCTTGCGTTATGTCTTGCTGCAAGTATCGTTGAGACAGGAAAGTTTTTACCGCAGGATCAGATGGAAAAATATCTCAAATGGTACAAGACAGGTTACATGAGTAGCACTGGTGCATGTTTTGACATTGGAACCACTACTCAATATGCATTAGAAAAGTTTGAAAAAACTCGGGAGCCCTTTTGTGGACTAACTGATAATAACAAAGCTGGCAATGGTTCTATAATGCGCTTGACCCCTGTTCCCTTAGCATTTGCAGCAAATCCCAAGATTGCAATAAACAATGCTGCAGAAAGCTCAAGGACCACTCATGGTGCAGTGGAAGCAGTAGATGCATGTCGGTATTTTGCAGGTTTAATTATTGGGGCAATAAAAGGAGAAGAGAAAAAAAATATTCTTGCAAACAATTATTCTCCTGCTTTTGATATATGGGAAAATAAACCCTTGTCAGAAAACATTCAAAAAATAGCAAACGGTTCCTTTAAAGTAAAATCTCCTCCAGATATACGAGGTACTGGATATGTAGTAGAATGTCTTGAAGCTGCTCTCTGGGCATTCTACAATAGTTCGTCATTTGAAGAAGGAGCACTATTGGCAGTAAATCTTGGTGATGATGCAGATACTACTGGTGCAGTATACGGACAACTTGCGGGTGTGTATTATGGTGTTTCAAGCATTCCAAAAAAATGGATAAAAAAAATTGCCCATCAAAAATTAATAACTGATCTTGCTGATGGCTTGCTAAAGTTTAGCAAAAAACAATAAAAAATTCTGTCTGAGATCAATTATATCGATTTTATGCATTGTTCATATACAGAGCTTATTTCAATTGCAATTTGTTTCCAATCAAATTTTTGTGCATAATTTAGGGAATTTTCATTAATCTCTGATCGAAAATTAGAGAGCAGTTGTGCCAAAATCTTTTCGATTTCTTCTGAGGTAACTTTTGATATTGACGTCTTTGGGGTATAGTCTTTCATAATGTCAGGAATTCCACCTACTGGAGTGTATACAATGTGCAAACCAGCATTCATAGCTTCTAATATAGTGATAGGAAGAGCTTCAAATTTTGAAGGATTTATGAAAATATCTGAGGCAATGTAAATCTCATAAAGGGTTTCAGCTGGCTGCCACCCTAGTATGTGAACTCGATCTAGTCCAGAAAGTTCTGATTTGACAAGTTGGTCTAAAGAACCCTTTCCAACAATTACCACTTCCAAGTCTTCTCTTTTTACCAGATTTTTTGTTGCACCAACGAATTCTACAATACCTTTGACCTGTTCCAACCTGCCGCAAAAGAGTATTACTTTGCTGTCATTCTTTATACCATATTTCTTCCTAAACTCTATTTTATTTGATAAATTTTGTTGATATGAATTTGTGTTAACACCATTTGGTATCGTAAAATGTTTTGAAGAATTGTTTCCAAATTTTTTTGCATAATTAGTTATCTGAGTTGTCAGGCCAATTACTGCATTGGATTTTAATAACATTTTTGCGAAAAAATATTTGTTAAAGTAATCTTCAATCCACGATCTTCCTCCTATGGTATTTGGATTTAAAGCATACATTCCGTGTAGTGTGAGCACATTAGGAATTCCAACTTTAAACGCTGCGTTTACAGCAATCCAGGAAAACGGATAGTGATGACCATGGATGTGCACTATCTCAAATTTTTTGCTTTGTATTACAGATCTAATTTCTCTCCCAAGATCAACCGGAATACTTACGCTTTTCAGAGTTGGATATGGCCACCCTGGAAGATAAATGGATTTTATTCTGCGTATGCTAAAATCTTCATCTACATATGAATGGTTGTGTGCTGGACAAATGATGGAAACATCAAAGCCATTTTTTACCAAATTTTGAGAAAGATTTAGCACATGATTTGCTATTCCTCCTCTGTCAGGTGGAAAAAACGGAGTAACCATTAAAATTTTATCTTTTTTCATTGTCACAATCTTGCAACTTGACTGATTATATCCTTATGAGGTTATTTATTTTGTTTAACAGATTCTTCATATATCTAATATTAAATATGTGACAAATTCTTAATGCAAAGTCTTTATATCATTGCCCATTCATAAAACAAAATATTTTGTTTTCCATCACAAAAAAAATGTTAGGGAATAAATGGCTAGCAGAAAACGAATATCAAATTTATGAGTTAGAAAGTGGAAGAATAAGGATTGAGAAACTTTGAAAATAGTATGCATTCCAGCTTTTAATGCTGAAAAAACGGTTGGTGAGGTAATAAAAAAATCTCTCAAGTATGTAGACAAGGTTATCGTATGTGACGATGGTTCAACCGATGATACTAGCGCAATTGCAACAAAAAGTGGTGCTCTTGTTATAACTCATGAACAAAATCAAGGATACGGAGAGGCGATTATTAGCTTGTTTGATGCTGCACGAAAAGAAAGTGCTGATGTAATGGTTACCCTTGATAGTGACGGTCAGCATGATCCTGATGAAGTTCCACTTTTAATAAACAAGCTAATGGAAAAAAACTTGGATGTTGTTATTGGTTCTAGATTTTTAAATAACAAATCAAAACCTAGTGGATTTAGAAAAACAGGAATCAGCATGATAACATCTGCATCTAACTTGGGAACTAGTTTTAAGGTGACAGATTCACAATCAGGATTTCGAGCTTATTCAAAAAGAGCCATACAAGAAATACATCCGACAGATAAGGGTATGGGAATATCAACTGAAATATTGCAAAAAATTAACAATAAAGGATTAGCTGTTGGTGAAGTGCCTGTTACAATTGTTTATGGGGAAGGAACATCTACTCAAAATCCAATCAGGCACGGCTCATCTGTTTTTATCACTACACTACGATATGTTTCTGTGGTCCATCCTTTGGCCTTTTACGGTATTCCTGGAATAGCTTTGATGATAATTGGTTCTATTTTCGGTTACACATTTCTTCACGCCTATCTTCATAATCAAGGCATCTATCTTGGTTCTCTTGGAGCTGGAGTCCTTCTTTTTGCTCTTGGAACAATCTTGTGCGTTACATCTATCATTTTGTTTACCTTATCCACTTTACTCAAGGCAAGAGAGTAAACCGATTATAATCTCTCTGCTCAAATACATCTTTGTTAATTCATGATATCTCCAATTTTCTAGATCAATTATTTATCATTCTCTAGTAAAAGCAAGAGAATACGCAGGTAGTTAAGTAATCATACTTCTTCATTAAAAGAATACATGTAATGCCAAGTGATTGGAATAAAATAAAAAATCTTGTCAATGGATTAAAGGATCTATCTACAATAGGTTTAGCAAATGTAATAGCTGCAGTAATTTCAGGAATATTTTGGTTTTACATTGCTGCTCTGCTAGGTGCACAAGATTTTGGTAAAGTTAATTATTTTATTGCTATTGCAACAATTGGATTTGCTGCTTCGTATTTAGGATCTGGTAATACAGTTCTTGTGTACACTGTCAAAGAAAATAAGATTCAATCATCAATTTACTTTTTTACAATTATCTCTGGTATCTTCACATCAATAGTTGTTTTTTTTATTTTCTATAACTTCGGTGTAAGCTTGTTTGTTATTGGTTCTGTCATCTTTGGTTTGGCAACAAGTGAACTTCTTGCAAAAAAACTCTATAAGGATTATTCAAAATATGTCATAACACAGAGAATTCTGCTTGTCGGTCTTGCAATATTGCTATATTATTTAATTGGAATAGATGGTATTATTTTGGGATTCGCACTATCTTATTTTCCCTATTTTTTAAGAATTTACAGAGGAATTACTGGATCAAAAATTGATCTTTCCACGGTCAAATTGCGTTCAAGTTTTATTATGAACGTTTATGTCCTTGATCTTTCTAGGGTTCTCTCTGCATCTGTTGACAAGCTGTTTATTTTTCCATTATATGGCTCAACACTACTAGGAAGTTATTCACTAGGAATTCAATTTCTGGTGTTGCTGACAATATTACCATCTACTGTTTACCAGTATCTTTTACCATATTATGCTTCAGGAAATTCCAAAAATAATATAAAAAATATAACTATTCTAATCTCTGTCTTTCTAGCAACTTCTGGAATTGTCTTATCACCTGTCGTAGTGCCTATTTTATTTCCACGATTTAACGCAGTAGAAATGATTCAGATAATGAGCTTTGCTATCGTCCCAGTAACAATAAGTTATGTGTACGAAGCAAGATTTGTTGGAATTGAAAAAAGCAAAATCGTTCTTCTGGCCGCTTGTATCTATTTATCTGCTCAAATTTTAGGAATTTTTATTTTAGGAAAAATCTTTGATATTAATGGTCCAGCAATTGCCCTTGTTTTAGGTGCTGTTGCAAAAGTGTCGTATTTGATGATTGCAAACGATAGAATTAAAGAAAAATCTCCACCTAAAAACTAACTAGTTTTTGCTATTTACGATCCATCTCTTTTCAAATTTTGCAGTTTTGCGGTGTCAGTATGGTCAAGGTTTGCATATTTTTCCGACTATGTCTTCTAATGCAAAATGCGATCATTGTAAAGGTTTTAAATTACTATATTGGGAGTTTATCCGTATGGGAGATCTTCGTAAAGATTATGTCATTGAAAAATTCGTGATTGTCTCGCCTGAAAACCACGTTTCTGCAGATTCAAAAAAATGTCCTTTTTGTCCCGGAAACGAATCCATGACAAATCCGTCATCCCTCTCCCTTGTCGCAAAAGACGGTATGCTGCAAAGACTTCAGGATAGCGAAGATTATTTCGTTGAAGATTGGTCGGTTAGAGTTTTTGAAAGTAAAAACCCCGTAGTTACTACTGCATCAGAAAATTCGTACAGTGATAGACCATTGTACAGCGAACCTGCGTATGGATATCACTATATTGTTGTTGCATCAGAAAAACACAAAGATTCACTTGCTTCAATATCTGTGGAACAATGGTCAAATGTTTTAGTAGTTATTCAGGACAGGCTTCGTTGGCTTTATACGCAAAGAGGAGTTACCTATGTGTCAATTTATGTTAATTTTGGAAAAGAAGCAGGTGGACTTACTAATCATCCTCACCTAAACATTGTCACTTTTTCAACCATCCCTCCAACAATAGAGCAAGAGGCAGAGGCTTCACACAAGATCCTAAACGAAAAAGGAATTTGTCCAATGTGTCAGGCTGTGACTACAGAGACTGGTGGTCCTAGACAGATACTTCAGACCGAGGGATTTCTTGCTTTTTGTCCGTGGGCTCCCTCTCATCCGTATGAATTTTGGATTTATCCAAAAAAACATACTACAAGTTTTTCAAAGATTACACAAAAAGAAATAAATGATTTATCACTAATTTTGCGGGCTACCCTTGGTGGTTTGGCGGATACAATGAAAAGTCCTTCTTATAATATGGTATTCAATCTTTCTCCGGAAAAGAAAAACAATAGGCAAATACATTGGCACATCGAGGTGTATCCACAAAATGACTCTTGGTCAGGCCTCGAGCGAGGATATGGAGTTTTCTTAAACAAAATCACACCAGAAAAAGCTGCAGAAGAACTGGGCTCGTCTTGCAGAAAAGAACTTGCAGGACTTGTTGGTATAGTCTAGCTAGATTTCTTCTTATAGACAATTTTAAAAAAATAATCACTTGGTTTATTTATTGAATAATAAAAATTGGATCTGTGGCAATTGAAAGATGGATTAGTGCTGCAAGCCTTGGTCTGTTTATAATGTTTGATGGTGAAATCCTATCTATATTTCATTATCTAATCAATCCCTTAGACGTAATAGAGCCGGGATCACAAATCCTTGAATTTATTTCAATCGGTGTGGTGCCTGCATTAATTTTAGCTGGTTCGTCCTTTCTTATGTCTAGAAGATATGGCTCAAGACTTGTAGGCTCTATGATTATTGCAGGTGGTGCAGTGCTGCTAGGAGGAATGTATTATGCAAACACATTGCTTTCCCAAATAGGAGTGACTTATCTTGTCACTGAGGTAACAATAACTCCTCCACTTTTCATGGCTGTATCCATACCCACGATGATTGTAGGGGGTTTATTATTTAGAATTAAGCCAAAACCAAAGAAAGATTATTTCTTTGATCGATGATCAATTCTCATAGAATTTGAAAATTTCTTAAAGCCAAGTTTTTCGTAAAACGGCATTACCTCATCTGTACAATCTAAAACTGTTTTGTAACAACCAATCTTCTCTGCATAGGCAATAAGTGCTTTGACTAATTCTTGTCCGACTCCTTTTCCTTGGAACTCTTTTTTGACTGCGACATCTTCAATATGGCCTACCATTCCTCCATTGTGAATAAATTTTGGTTCTACAAATATGGTTGCAGCTCCAATAATTTTTGATTTCTGTGTTGCTACATAGACAACATGATCCTGCCTTGAGTGAATATCCTTAAAAATTGATTTAGCTTTTTTGGGATCCAGGTCACTTGCCTTTCTTAGTGAATCAAGTGATTCTAAAAAACCATTAAAGAGATCTTTTTCTTCCAGCTTTCTAATTTTTACATCAGCCATTATCTTGCATTAAATCTGGCCAAGTCTTTGAATGTATTGTTGGTATGCTCGTTTATAGGAAGGTTTGTCACCAATATCCATAAAGCCTTTCTTAATTGGAAATCCATTGACCTTATTTTTGCGTGAAATCGCACTTCTTATAACGTCATCCATTCCATAAGGCCTATTTGATGGAATCAATTTGAGAACCCCTGGCTCCATTACGTAACATCCTATGTTGATGTTTCCCTTTATCTCTGGTTTTTCTCTCCATGCTTTTACTCTGGAGTTTTTATCTGTCTCTATGAATCCATACTGAAGGGTTGTTTTGTATTCAAATAATGCCATTGTGACAAAAGATTTTCTTTTTTTGTGATAATCAACCATGTTTTTTAAATTAAAATCAAATATAGAATCACCATATATGCAAACAAACGTGTCATCGATAAACTCCTCAGCTGTCTTTAGCTGCCCTGCAGTGGCAAATGGTCTGGTAGCTATTGCATATTCTATCTTTACTCCAAATCTGCTACCGTCTTCAAAATAATCCTCGATCGATTTTTTCAAATAGCTAACACAGAGAACGATAGAATCAATATCATTCTTTTTTATCCAATCTATCAAGTGTTCGAGAAGGGGTTTTTCACCTAATGGGAGCATTGCTTTTGGAAGAAAAGTTGTGTACGGTTGAAGCCTTGTACCAAGTCCACCCGCCAGAATTACTGCTTTCACGGAATTAATTTGGAATTCCAGTATTTATGTTGGAGGATGCAATTATTCTATGTAACAATTGTTATAAGCTTGTTTAGAACTTCGTTTGGACTAGTTCCAAAAATTAAAATCATTGGTTCCTTTCCAATTTCACCCTTATGAAATACAATGTCAGCTGCTTTGTTTGCATTTTTAATTGCATTTTTTATCCCCCATGATATCGTGTGTCCCTCTTTTAGTTTTGTTTTATGTGGCTCTGAAGATCTTTCATATTGTAACACAGAAAATTTTTTTGCGATTGCTTTTTTAGTAAAATCTTCATCATATCTTATGTTGATAGCTGATCTTATATCTGGAAATTTTTTTGTCATCTCCAAAACTGCCGATCCTACATGTTGTGATCCACCGTAAGTCAACGTACCTGCTATAACTATACTATTTCCAGATTTTACAATTCTGCCTGAAACACCTAATACGTCATCCAACGATTTAGAATTTTTTTTTGAATAAACAAAATTTGTTTGAACTTCTGGTATGTATTTGTGTACGTTTTCTAAATTTGCAAATTTAGAAATTGCATTTGACAGTTCTCTTTCTAATTCATCTTTGTATGTTTTGGCAACATATATACCTCTTCCAATTTTTTGTGAATACTTGATGGATTTTAAGGCAAAATCCTTTGCAAACTTGACAGAATCTCTTAGATTGTAACCTTTGGCAAGATTTGCTGTTAATGCAGCTGAAAAATTACATCCGCTACCATGGGTTGTTCGATCTATCCTTTTTGTCGAAAAGGTGTAAAATTTGGTTCCCTCAAAGACAAAATCAGTAACTGTCTTGCCTTCAAGATGACCGCCTTTTATGACAATGTTTCTTGCCCCCATCTTTTGGATCATGGCACCAGCTTTTTTGATATCTTTAGTTTCTCGTATGCTTATTTTTGTTAGTCTTTGAGCTTCTGGTATATTGGGGGTTATGACAAAAGCTATTGGGATAAGCAATTTTTTAAAAAAATCAAGAGCTTTATTTTGTATAAGTGTGCCTCCTGTTGTTGATTCAAAAACAGGATCTAAAATTATAGGAATCTTGATCCTTCTGAGCTGAGAGTAAATTGATCTAATTGCAGATTCGCTGTAAACCATCCCAATTTTTATTGCATCGATCTTAAAATCTGACAAGACTGATTCCAACTGGTCAGTTATCATTTCAGAAGAAATTTCTTGAATTTTTGAAAATTTTGTTGTATTTTGACTCGTAATTGCTGTTATGACTGTAAGTCCGTATGCTCCTAAATCTGAAAAAGTTTTTAGATCCATTTGGATTCCTGCTCCAGCAGATGGATCCGAACCAGCTATTGATAATAAGATCACAAACTACAGATCACAAACCCTCCTTTAAAATTTAGTTTTTTTGAAATTAAATATTTATTTGATGATTTTTCCAATTGTTAAAGAATCCTCTGAGGATAAAATAATTAAAAAAATAAAATTAATGAAGCAATATTTGATATTATTAATCGATATAATAAGAGTGTAAGAAAAACAGTAGAAATCAAAAAAACCACATGATTTTTTGAAATAAGTTGTTATTGTTAATTGATTATAAATAAAACAATAATTTATGAGTTATCTGCTATCATCATTAGTTTTATTGAATTTTTTTATTTTCAAGTTTGATATTTATTTTAAATTTTTGAGAATTATTATTATAATTACATCATTCAAAAATTAATTTTCAATCCTTGGAATCAGAATGTGAAATCACATTGCATTCTAGCAAATAAAAATTTGCATATATAATTTTACAAATTTTTTATTATTAAAATTTAACAATTTCAATTAACTATTTGAGCTCAGTTTTATTATAAGCTATTTCCAGAAGTGGAAGACCAGACTTAAATAATTATGAACAAAATTAGTTCAGGAGTTGGGAGATAAATGATTCATGCAAAATGTGCTCATTGTGGTGGGGAGATGAACTTTAAGGAAGGAGATGTAATTTATGGCGAAAACTGGTACCATCATCATTGTGCAAAAAATATAAAACAAGTCCATTAAAAATTCTCTAAAATTTTTATTTGACTCAAATTTGTGAAAATATGTTATAGTTAGACCGTCAGTGGATAATTTTCTTTATGTGAAAATTCACTATCTTAAAAACAACTTTGTTAATTATTAAAAAAATTGCTTAGAGGATCAAAAATCATGTTTAAATTAGATCATTTGGTAGAAACCATACATTGACTACACAAATGAATTCCGCGTGCCGAGGAATAGCTACAGAGGAGATGAAATCTGTTGCAAAAGACGAAGACATTACTCTGGAGTGGTTAATTCCAAAGGTAGCAAATGGATCTATAATTATTCCTCATAATAATGAACGTCCACAGAAGATTAGAGTTGTAGGTATTGGCAAAGGGTTGAAGACCAAGGTAAATGTAAACATTGGCAATTCTACACTTTCAAATAATCTAGATGAAGAGGTAAAAAAGGCAAAAGTTGCAGTAAAGTATCATGCTGATACGATAATGGATCTTAGCGATGGTGGAGATGTTGGTCTTTTTAGAAGAACGCTTTTGCAGACTGCAACAATACCATTTGGTACGGTTCCCGTTTACGAGGCATATAATTATGGTGTAGTAAAACACAACAATCCTCTTGATATTACTGAAGATGATTTCCTCAAAGCCTTTGAAAGAAATGTCAAAGATGGTGTTGATTATACTACAATTCACTCTGGCATTACAAAAGATATTGCAAAACGAATTTTGGGAGTAAAACGACATGGTGGAATTGTAAGTAAGGGTGGTACAATAACTGCTGCTTGGATGCTAAAATATGAGAAAGAAAATCCGTACTATGAGCATTTTGACTACTTGATTGAATTGGCAAGAAAATATGATGTAACCTTCAGTTTGGGAGACGCACTAAGGCCGGGCTCTATCCTTGACTCTCACGATGAATTGCAAGTCCAAGAAATGATAAATGTTGCACGACTGACAAAAAGGGCCCATGAGAAAGATGTTCAAGTAATGGTAGAAGGCCCGGGACATGTACCACTAAATGAGGTTGCGGCAAATGTTCGACTTGCAAAATCCTTGATAGGTGAAGTTCCATACTATGTTTTAGGACCGCTAGTGACTGATGTAGCTTCAGGACATGATCATATTGCAAGTGCAATTGGCGCAGCAGTTTCTGCAAGCGAAGGAGTAGACTTGTTATGTTATCTTACCCCCTCTGAACACTTGGCATTACCTACTCCAGAAGAAGTCAAGGCAGGTTTGATAGCATACAGGATTGCAGCACATGCCGGCGATTTGGTGAAGTTGCGTGATAAAGCAATAAAATGGGATATGGAGATGACAGAGGCAAGACGTACACTAAACTGGGAAAAACAAATCGCACTTTCTATCGATCCCGAAGAGGCAGCTCGTATTCATGGACGAGTGGGACAAATAAACGGTAACACTGTGCCATGTACAATGTGCGGTGGAGCATGTGTGTATATCATGTTTCCACAACAAAGATATTCCAATCCAAATGGTATTGAAGACCTGCAAAAAGCTTAGAATATTTTAAAAATATATTTTTGCATACAAATTATTTTTCTATAGAGTTTACCATCGTTATTAATTTCTTGTACGATCCTTCCAGATCAATATTTTTTGCTAGTCTTTCTTTAGTTGAATTTATGTATTTTATAATTTCCTCAGATTTGTTTTCCTGTATTAAAATAAGCATTCTTCCAATGTCTTTCCAGAATTCTTCAGCGTATCTTCTAATTTCTGGATTTGAAATTATTGTCTCTAGGAGCTCAGATGTTTCTGTCATTATTCCTGATGTGAGTATCTTTTGAGCCTTGAACGTGGTGCCTGCCATCTTTTCTATTAAAGAAAAGTTTTCTTCCTTTGCCAGGATGTTTGCAAGAGACAAATTGATTAGGTGAGTCATTCCGAGAATTACTGCAATTTTTTTATCATGTTCTGAAGCATCAATTGAAACAAAGGTTGCATCAGGAAATAGAGATTTAGCCATGGCAAGCTCTTTTTTTGCATCTCTAATTGGAATTGAAATTATGTTTTGGCCCTTTAGTTTTTTTGTTACAGGTCCAAACATTGGGTGAATAAAAATAGGATTAACGTTGTCTGGAATTTTTGAGAGTGCAGAGACTGTTTTTATTTTCAACGAAGATATATCTATTAGATAAGAATCTCTTTTCATCTCTTTTGCGATAAGTCTAATTGTTTCTGGTGTTCTCTTTACTGGAATGGCAAGTATGACATAGTCAACATTTAAAATTGCACCCACTAGCGATTTTGCTTTAATGACTGCCTTGTCTACTATCTCCTTCTCGGAGTCATAGCCTATTACCTCAAAATCCCTTTCTACAAAGTATTTTGAAAACCATTTTCCCATCTGTCCCTCTGAACCAATGATTGCTATCCTTTTTTTTGTCATAATGATTTCCTTAGTGTCTCATCTATTATCTGCATTCCCTTGTTAAGTAAATCTTCTGGTTGGCAGGCAGAGAGTCTGACAAAATTTTGATAATTCCCAAAACCCTCGCCAGGAGCTATTGCCACGCCTAAATCAAGGAGCTTGTTTGTGAAATTAACAACGTCAAAATTGTCTTTTCTTATTTTGGCAAAAAGATACATGGCTCCATCTGGTTTAACAAAGTCTAGTTGCATGTCTTTAGCTTTTTGTATCATTAATTCCAGTCTGTTTTTCATGATTTTAGAGTTGTTGCTTGTGTCTGCCTCGAGGGCTCTAAGTGATACGTACTGCACAGGTTCAGCCACATTGGTAATACAAAGAGCCTGAAGCTTTGCCATTTGGTTTACTATGGTATCACTTGAAACTGTATATCCTATTCGAAAACCAGTCATGGCGTGTGACTTTGAAAAAGACTGTGTAATTATGCTTTTTTCATACTCATATTTCAGAATGCTTTGCCAGTCTGTGTAGGAATAACTTGAATAAATTTCGTCACTTAGAACATAAAGATTATTTTTTATTGCTATTTTCTTTTTTTCATCTTCCATTGTTTTTGAAAGTAACTTTTCTTTTTAATTTTTTTGATTTTTTTTTAACTTATTTTTTTTATTTGATTTTTTTTTATTTCATCCTCGATTTTTTTTTAGAGGATCTTTCCTGTTTGATTGTTGGGATAATTTAGTACAATCATTTTAGTATTGGAATTTATCATATTTTCAATTTGTTCGATTGAGGGTTCCCATTTTTTTTCAAGTGTGGTATGTATTGTTCGAACCTTTATACCAGCATTTAGAGCATTTTCTGCATATGCAGGCCATGCAGGTTCTATTACAATCATTTCATCACCAGGATGCAACAGACTAGAAATTGCAAGAAAGACTGAAAATCTTGCACCAGGAGAAACCATAACATTTTGAGTTTGTATTTTGATATTGTATGTTTGAGTTATTTTTTTTGCTAACATGTCTCGAAATTCTGGCATTCCCTTAGAGTCTCCATATTTGGTGTAGCCCTTATCATAAACTTCAGAAAGAGCTGATTTGACAACTGGAGGCGGATAAAAATCTGGTTCTCCAACCTCCATATGTATGATCTTCTTACCTTCCTTTTCCAATGTCTTTGCTTTCAAAAATATCGAAAGGTGGGTTGGCTTGTTGGTTGATTGGATCTTGATTGATTCATTGAACAAGAAATTCAAAAATGTCAATGCTGTCTTCTCATCCAGCATTATTTCTTTACATAATGAGATGACCTTAGTTCTAAGTTGGTTTTCTCTTTCTTCGTTTGTTACACCAAGACCCAAATTGTTCTTAAGATTTCCTATCTTTTTTGCAACGTCGTTTCTATTTTTTAATAGTTTTAGCATGTCAAAGGTAATCTTTTCTATCTTGTCACGCAGAATATCTATATCAGACATTTCTATTTTAGAACAGGTTCTATGAGACCAGTTTTAATGACATGATCTATAATAACAAGAGACACAAGTGAATCTACAACAGGTGGTGCACGTGGAACAACACACGGATCGTGTCTGCCTTCAACTATCAAAGATGTTGCCTTTTTTGTTTTCAGGTCTACCGTCTTTTGTTTTTTTGCTATAGAAGAGGCAGGTTTGAAAGCTATTCGAATCACTAGTGGCATGCCAGTTGATAGACCTCCTAAGATGCCACCAGCATTGTTTGTTTTTGTCGCAATTTTTCCATTTTTTATAATGTATTCATCATTATTCTCCGACCCTCTGGTTGCAGAACCATAAAATCCTGACCCAAATTCTACTCCCTTTACTGCAGGGATCGAATAGATTGCCCTGCTTAGATCTGATTCCAATGAACCAAAGATTGGTTCGCCCAAACCCACTGGAACATTTAGTGTAATGGATTCTATTACTCCGCCAACAGAATCACCCTTTCTTCTTGCATCAAGTATAGTGTCTCGCATTTTTTGAGCTATTTTGGGATCTGGGCATCTCACCTCGTTTGAATAAATCATTTTTTTCATTTGCAACGTTGCTTGATTGTTCATTTTTATTTTGCCCACCTGTGAAGTATAGGAATACGTATCAATTCCAAGAGTTTTAGAGAGCAGCTTTTTTGCTATTGCTCCTCCCATAACAAATGTGGCAGTCAGTCTGCCAGAAAACCTTCCACCCCCACGATAGTCATTGAATCCTTTGTATTTTATGAAAGCAGGAAAATCAGAATGTCCTGGTCTTGGTTTTGACACAAGGTTTTCATAGTCTCTAGATTTTTTATCTTGATTCCAAATTATCATTGCAATTGGCGCACCAGTAGTATATCCCCTAAAAGTTCCTGAAAGGATTTCCACCTTGTCTTCTTCTTTTCGTTGAGTTGTTACTATTGACTGGCCAGGTTTTCGAAGATCAAGCAGATCTTGGATATCTTTTTCTTGTAATTCTAGACCTGCTGGACAACCGTCTACTACTGCTCCTATGCATCTCCCGTGAGATTCGCCAAAACTTGTAAGTACAAATCGTTGTCCAATAGAGCTAGACATAATGAAATTTTCTATTAGATGCTTATAATCCTTATAGGAATAACACACAACACGAATATGGAAATTCGTGATGCCCAACCAACTGATAAACAGGCTGTCCTGAATTTTTGCATTGGTACATTTTCTTGGGGTGATTACATTGCAGATGTTTGGGATTATTGGATGTCAGAAGGAAATTTGATCGTAATTACCGAAAACCAGATACCTATAGGTCTCGCTCATCTTATTTTTACAGATTCCAGACAAGCTTGGCTTGAAGGAATTAGAATTGATTCTAATTACAGAAGAAAAGGATACGGCAGAACGATAATCTCGCGTTGTGAATCAATTACAGCTTCCATCAAGACAGCAAGGATGATAATTGAAAGTGAGAATGCGTCTTCAATTGATCTTGCACGATCCTTGGGATATGAAATAGAAGATTGGTGGAGGTTGTATACATTGATGCCACAAAAAGAAACTTCATCCGTGATTCTTGCATCTGACATCAATATTATCCGGAGATTTATGTCTTCAAATACATACGCAGATTCTTGGAGGTGGTTTCCTCTTGAAAAGAGAGATCTTGAAGAATTAATACAACAAAAAAGAATTTTAATATCTTTTCAGAATGGCAGTGTTTTGGCAGTCGGAATATGGAACAAATCCAAAAACTTTGCAAATGTTTTACAGCTTGGTTTTATCAATGGTTCTGATGAGGGAATGATGGATATATTACGATTCATACAAAACAAAGGTTATGAATTACATTCTGAAAAGATCCAAGTTTTTTCTCAAGCAAAAAACGTATTCAAGAATGAATTTGTTACAAAAAGATCTATGTTCTATCTAATGAAAAAGGATCTCAAGAAAAATCTATAACTAATTGCTATAAAATACAATTATGAATTATTGGCTGGTAAAACAGGAACCTTCTGTTTATAATTATGATAAATTGGTTAAAGAAAAAAAGGCAGTTTGGGATGGTGTTCACAATAATCTTGCGTTAAAGCATATTAGATCAATGAAAAAAGGCGATAAGGCACTATTTTATCACACAGGTGATGAAAAACAAGCGGTTGGTATCATTGAGATAACAACAAATCCGTATTCAAATCCAAAAGAAACAGACAAGAGATATGTCGTAATCGATGTAAAACCAACATCCAAGCTCAAAAGGCCTGTGACACTTGATGAGATGAAAAAAGAAAAGAGTTTTAAAAACTGGGATCTTTTGCGAATATCTAGATTGTCTGTTATGCCAGTCCCAAAAGAAATTTGGGATACAATTATTAAAAAATCAAGTAGCTAATCCGTATGGATTTTTGCTCCAATAGCATTCATATCTTGTATGAATGATGGATAAGAAACATTTACTGATTCTGGATCAGAAACTGTACAATTGCCTACAAACATACCTGCGATACAAAATGCCATAAACAATCTGTGATCATCAGACGAATCCAAATCTGCACCTATTAAAACACTTGGCCCGTCAAAAATCAATACAACTTCTTGAGGAAACAAAGCAACTTCTGAAAACCAAA
>CAZHDX010000010.1:0-17545 GCA_964531195.1 uncultured Nitrosopumilaceae archaeon | reverse complement strand
CGCAGAAATATTTCCACTTTATTGTTTGCCGGTAGCAGAAGCAACTACTGCAGTTGGTAGATATACAATTCTAGAAACGATCGAAAAGTGTAAACAAGTTGGCATCGAGGTATTATATGGAGATACTGATTCACTTTTCTTAAAAGGTCCAACAAAAGAACAACTCAAAACAGTAATTGGCTGGGCAAAAGAACATTTTGGAGTAGATTTGGATCTTGATAAAGAATATAGATATGTAGTATTAAGCAATAGAAAGAAAAATTATCTAGGAGTCCAGAAAGATGGAAAAGTGGACGTCAAAGGTCTTACTGGAAAAAAATCGCATACCCCTCCGTTTATCAGGACCTTGTTTTATAAAATTTTAGAAATTTTATCAAATGTTAAAACAACCCAAGAATTCAACGAATCAAAAACAAAAATCAGCGATATGATATCAGATTATGCAAAAAAATTAAAAACAAAACAAATTCCACTTAGTGAGCTTGCTTTTAACGTTATGATTAGCAAAGCTCCTTCAGAATATGTAAAGACTGTTCCACAACATATCAGGGCAGCTAAACTTTTGGAACAAATAAGAGAAATAAAAAAGGGCGACATTATATCATATGTAAAAATAATCAACAAACCAGGAGTCAAACCAGTTGAACTAGCTAGATCAGATGAAATAGATTCTTCTAAATATATGGAATTTATGGAGAGTACCTTTGATCAAATTTTGTCCTCGATGGACCTCGACTTTGCTACACTTATTGGAGCACCAAAACAGACCGGATTAGACCAGTTTTTTTGGAATTGAGTATATTCTTTTAAGCTCTTGAGTGCAAATATATTATTCTAATTTTCATATAATTTATAAGAGGATTATATAATTTTTATAAATATGAGGACTGAATCATGTAGGTCATGTGGAGGAGATTTACAAGAATTACAATCTTGCTCTAGTTGTAAAAAAGGAATTCAACATACCTGCAATAAATGTAGAAAAAATGGAGAAATCCAAGTGCACTTGAAATGCATCCTGAAAGAGAATGCAATTGCAAACTAGTTTTGTGCTTCATTGATGCCAATTAAAAAAATCATTTGGATATACTATTATATGATGTAATACTGTCAGCCATCTAGTAAAATGAGTTATCTTGATTTATACATGAATAGAAATCCTTTGATTACAAGTCCAAATGAAAAAGGGGACGTTTCTGCAATTGTATTTGGCATTCCGTTTGATTCTACACATTCTTTTAGACCCGGAACCAGATTTGGACCTGATGCTATTAGACTTTCGTTAAATAATATAGAGATATTTTCCACGCGATTTAATGTTGATTTAGAAAACATAAACATAGAAGACTTGGGAAACACACGACATACTGTTGTCGTAACCGAAGTATTAGATATGGTTGGAAAAATAACAACGGAGCTTGCTAAAAAGGAGAAACAATTGATCATACTAGGTGGAGAACATTCAATAACTTATGGAACATATTTGAGTTTTCCAAAAGAAACTGGATATATTGTTTTTGATGCACATTATGATTTACGGGATGAATATGCAGACACTAAATTTAGTCATGCAGCATACCTTAGAAGGATAATTGAAAAACGTGGCGCAGAAAATATTATTCATGTCGGTGCAAGATCCTTTGTAAAAGAAGAACTTGCATTTAAGGAAGAGTACAAAATTCAAACTATTACTGACAAAGAAATTCGCAGTGGTAATGGACCCAAATTAGTAAAAGATGCTATTTCTACTTTTGATAAAATATACGTTAGCGTTGATCTTGACGTTTTAGATCCTGCTTATGCTCCCGGAGTAGGAAATCCAGAGGCTTTAGGCATAACATCACGAGAACTTTTTGACATGATTTATTCCATGGAAAATAAGAATATACGATGTTTGGATATTGTGGAGCTTTGTCCACCGTATGACAATGGGGCAACTGCATCAATAGCAGCAAAATTGATGTCAGAAATCATTGCAATGAATTTAGATTTACAAAAATAAGGAGCTACTCAAAATTGTGCGAATAAGTGATATACTTTTGTATCCCCGGAGAGATTTGAATTCATCACAACTCAAAAAGGTAGCTAAAAAACATAATTCGATTAAACCATTATCTGAGGTCTTTTGGAAAGGTTTCTATTCATATTAAGTCTCATAAACGGTTTTCCCTGTGTTTCTTTTTTTATTTCTGTTATCAATTCTTCCACAGAGAAGATTTCAACCTTGCCAGATTTCCTATCCCGGATACTTATTTTTTCAACATTTACTTCTTTTTCTCCTATGACTATGATGTATCTAATCCATTCTGTTTCCCCGTCACGAATACTTTTGCCAACACTTTCATTTCTATCGTCGACATCCACTCTAACATCATTTAAAGAAATTTTTTCCGCTAGCTTTTCGCAATAATCAAGATATTCCGGTTTTACAGGAATAAGTCTGACCTGTGTTGGCGCAAGCCATAACGGGAATTGGGGTTTTCTTCCTTCTTGAGAGTCTTTTGCGGCTTTTTCTAACAACGCGTAAATTATTCGCTCTACAGCTCCACTAGGGGAATTATGCAAAATAATTGGATTTTGTCTCTTATTGTTTTCGTCAGTAAATTCAATGTTATATCGCTTACCGTTTTCAACATCAATTTGATCAGTAGAAAGAGCTGATGCTTTGCCTAAATTGTCTACAAAATTGAATTCCCACTTGAGTACGAAATAGAAAAATCGTTCTTTCCACATTTCAACTAAAACAGGTTTTCCATTTTTTTGGACAAGATCATCAACAAATGATTTATTCTCATTATAAAATTCCTCGGTAAATCGAATTGCCATTTCGTAGTTAGTTTCATCCAGTCCTAGATTTTTGATAACTTCTTTTGATAAATCGAATCTTTTACGAAATTCTTCTTTAGCTTGATTCATATCTTTACACATTGCATGGCAATCTGGCATTGTAAATGCACGTAATCTTCTCAAACCAACAAGTTCACCTGATTGTTCTTTTCTAAAACTGTATCTCGTCAATTCATACAGCTTTAGAGGCATGTTTTTGTAAGATAGCTGCAAATCCTTTGCCATTAGAAATTGTCCAAAACATGCTGCGAATCGTAAAAAAAGTTGTTTACCTTCAGAATTAATGTTATATTGTCTTGCAGGAAATCTATGAAAATAGCTTTCCATGCTAGGGTGATGAGAATCATACATGATTGGCGTTTCAACCTCTAAACCCCCATATTCCATAATTTTTTCTGTTACGTATCGTTCTATTAGAGACTTCATCAATCTCCCATTTGGAAAAAATCTCATGTTTCCAGAATCAGAGGCAGGTTCATAATCTGCAATAGCCATTTTTTTCATCAATTTTACATGCGGTGGAGGTTCATCTACAGATCTTTTTTTTGCTACTTCGTATTTTGCCAAAATTTCTAGGTTTTTATAATTAGAGAAATTAAATTCATCAATAGTTTGCATTTTTCCGTTAGTCAAAATATACCAAAAAGATTTGATTTTTGATTCTGCTTTCACAGCATCTGAAGTAGAATCTTTATCTTCAGAAGTAATTGTTTTTGAATTTTCTGCTAAAGGGTGACCCTTAACCTGAATTTTATAAGATTTCGTCCATCCAAAAGGAGCCTTAGATATCTCTATATCATTTGCTAGTGATTCCATTTCATTTAAAATTGATAATGCAGTACTTGGCGCCGCAAGTTTTGAGCTCAAATGGGCATAAGGATACAACAACAATCTATTACATCCTACTTTTTTCATTGATTCAATAATCTCTATTATTGCTTTTTTTGCAACAGCATTATTATCACCCTCTTCAACTGCTATAAATGCAACAACAACCTCTTCTAATTTTATAGAAACTGGTTCAATTTCTTCAGCCAATTTTATTTCTTTTTTCACTGGAGTGTACTCAAAGTTATCACAGTGAAGTTGCAAGATACGCATATTTTGATTCTTTTTTAATATTGACTTAAACCTTATGAATCAAATTTTTGAAGATAGATAGCAAGTATTTATCATGAAATTGAAAGCAAAACAAGTGCAAAACGAGATTTTTTATCAGTCCAAACTTTAAGAGATTTGAATCCTACTTTTTGAGTCATTTCGACAATTTGTGGAATTGTGTATTTATAAGAATATTCTGTGTTTATTAATTCACCTTTTTTAAATTTCAATAAAAGATCGATTTTAGACATGTAAACATTTTGTTTAATTCTTGACTTGAGATACATTTCTATTCTCTTTTTATTGGAGTTAAAAATTGCAAGATGAGAAAATTTACTTTCATTAAAATTTGCGTCAAGATCTTCATTCAGTCGGGTTAACAAGTTCAAATTAAACTTGGCAGTTATGCCACTGGAATCATTATATGCCTTTTCAAGTGTTTTAATCTCTTTTATCAAATCAAATCCTAAAAGGAGTAAATCATTTTTTTTCATACTTTGAATAATTTTTGCAAGAAACTTCATAGAATTCACTGGTTCAAAATTGCCAATACTTGATCCCAAAAATGCAATAATTTTTTTTTGATCATCAATTTGTTCTATAAATTCTAATCCCTTTTCGTACTGATCTATAATCCCTGTAATTTTCAGATTCGGATATTCATCGTTTAAGCAGGCTGAGCTATCCTGTAGAATATCAGATATATCAATAGGATAATATTCGATATGATTTTGATTTGCTGATAAAATTTCCAAGAGCTTTCTTGATTTAACGGATGAACCACTTCCAAGCTCTACTAACACATAGTTACCTATTAGAAATTCAGATAATTCAACCAACATCATATCCAATATCTCTAACTCAGTTTGTGTAAGATAGTATTCTGGCAATAAGCAAATTTGTTCAAATAAAAGAGAACCTTTTTTGTTGTAGAAAAATTTTGAGGGAATGTATTTTTTCTTCCTTGAAAGACTTTGAGAAATTTCTGTACCAATATCCGTCTTAATTTCAGATTTAGCTTTAAAGTAACAAAATCTGCTAGTCACGTTAATTTTTTCATAATTTTTAAGACCTAATTGTGTTGCACTTGATTTCATATATCCTCTACACATCTAAATCCAGAGAACATCCATCGTTCGTCAGGTCTAAAGAAATTGCGATAACTATTCCTCACAGAAAATTTTGGGGTGGCAAATGATGCACCGCGAAGGACCTTTTGGTTAATGAACCATTTGTCATTATATTCCACAAACCCAGATTTGAATCTAGGATAACCTACAAAATCTGATGATGTCCATTCCCATACATCTCCAATCATGTGATGAAGACCGTAATGACTTTGGCCTGATGGATAAGAACCGATTTCAGAAGGGCCCCAAACATATGATTCTAAAAGATTCGCATTATTTTCAGTTGGAAAATCATTTCCCCAAGGATATGTAGTCTTGAGTCGTTTCTCCTCATTCCAGGATGCTGCCTTTTCCCATTCTGCTTCAGTTGGCAGTCTTTTTTTTGCCCATTTGCAGTAGGCATCAGCTTCATAATAACTTACATTGCAAACAGGTTCGTTTGGATTTATTTTTTGTTTTCCTCTAAAGTCATTTTTAAACCATTGATTATTTTCTTTTTCCCAATACATCGGAGCTTTCCAATTATTTTTTTTAACAGAGTCCCAACCGTCTGCTAGCCAAAAACGAAATTCATCATACCCGCCATCCTCAACAAATCTCATGTAATCAGAGTTTGTTACTGGAAACACATCAATTGCGTATTGATCTAGGTAGACCTTGTGCTCAGGAGTCTCGATATCATAACAAAAATCATTGCCATGATATCCCATTTCAAATAAATCCCCCTTAATTTTAATTGATTTTTTTTCTTCGTGTGTTGGGTTCGTCGAGGCTTTTCGTTTGATTGGGACATACATGCCAGCAAGCAGATGCTGCAAGTCATAGACAAGTAATTCTTGATGCTGACATTCATGATTAAATGCTAAATTAAATAAATAAATTTCATCCTTGCCAAATTGAGAATTTTTTAAAAAATCTACAACACGATTATTTATAATTTCATAATATCGAAAGGTTTCATCAACAGTTGGTCGTGATAAAACTCCACGCTTTGCTTTATCATGAGGTTTCCCAAGAGATTGATAGTATGAGTTTAGAATTTTTGAAAAATCTTTAGAATAAAATTCATAATTGGGATTAATTTTATTTATGATTACTTCGTAAAACCAGCTAACATGTCCTAAATGCCATTTTGGTGGACTGGTAAAAAAAGCAGTTTGTACTACAAAATCTTCTCTTTCTAATGGTTTTACCAAATCCATTGTTTGTTCTCTTGTTTTTTGAAATTGTTCTAATAATATGGTAGAATTTTCTAAGCCTTGAGTAGAAAGGGTCTTCATATATTACATATAAAAAAATCATATATGAATGATCCTTATGATTTATATTTTTAAAATATCAATGTAAACAAGCTAATGCTCGAATAATATTTTAAATTAGATAAATTTCTCTGCATAATTCTGATACGAGATATAGAGAAGATAAACAATAGAATAAACTGAAGCGTTAGTAGCGATAAATTTTTAACTCTTATTTTAAATAACATGATATTTCATAATTAAGAAAAAACGTGATAAATGAAAGATGAGTTTATCAGTCCAAGGACAGGCAATATTGACTGTAAATGAGTTCAAAATCTGTCACATTAGAATAATACTAGTGGTTAAATATGAAACCAGCATCAATTTTACTTAATGTCTTCAGAAAAAACGGATATCTTGATAATAGAAGATAGCGCCGCAGTAGCTATGCTTTTGAAGGAATTTCTAAAAGAACTTCATTATGAAAATGTACATATTTGTTATAACGGACAAGATGGAATTAAAAAATTTAGCGAGCTTTCTAGAACGGATAAACAGCCAATTGTATTTTTAGATTATAGTTTACCAGATGTTACAGGTGATGAAGTAATGAAAAATATTTTTAGTATCAATCATGCAGCCAAGATAATAATTGAAAGCGCTAACAAAAGAGAAGACGAATGTATCAACACACTTGTTCGTGGTGGAATTTACCAGTATCTTGAAAAACCCATTAGATTTGAAAATCTAAAAAATCTTATGCTTGTACTAAAAGAAGAAGAAAAGATTCTAAGTAAGAGATCAGATATTAATAACGAAGCAGAAAAGAAACTTTCTTTTAAAATCAAAATGTAGAAACAATACTTGATTTGTTTCCTTTATTTTCCTTTTTAATTAAAATAGACACCACTTTTGATACATTTGGGCAATAAACAGTAAAATATTCTTAGCCACAAAAATTACTTTTCATGACATAAAATTTTTATTAACTAACATTTTGCAAATTAAATATGCATGTGGGTTTAGTGCTTGTGGTAGTAACTTGTTCATTTTTTGTTATGATTTTACCATTTTCCGCCTTTGCTGAAACTTTTTGTGGACATGATCACTCTGTATGTGTAACATGGCACATCGATACATCTTTGCCTTTAACAGTTAATAAAGATGAGAAATTTCCTATTCAATATTCGATTGATGAAGTGACAGGTTCTGGATACGTAAGATTTGATCCTCATCCTGTCCCATCTTCAGATGGTCAATTGTATTTAACTTCTGAAGGTGGAGGTCAAGTTGATGCTAGTGTTAGTTCGTCAGTTCCTACGAATGGTCCTATAACTGCGTATTTTAAAGGATCAAAAGAGGGCAATTATAAAATAGCAATAGACGCATGGTCAGCAAAGAATCGACTTACAAAGTATGACCTGGAGGGATACCCCATACCACCATCAGACACCCTAAGTATAGCTGTACACGTAACTCCAGAATTTCCAATGTCTCTATTGATTCTAATCGCTGCTCTTATCCCAATTGTGATTTTCTCAAGAAAAATTTCAATACGAAATAAAATTTAATAAATTAACTTTTTATATATTTTACAATAAGTTGTTATAGAATTTTATGATGTGTCATGAATTCAATTTTTTATATTAAATTATGGAAATTCCAATTTAGTCAAAAATAATACTGGATTTATTTTGTATTAGAATTAGTTTCATCAAAATTAACAAAAATATCCAAATAATAATACGGAGAACTCAATTCTTTAGTAAATTTGATTTTATTTCCATTTTCATCTTCTATGGTATCGACTGCGTTTGTAATACTTACTAACATTCTAATATTCAAGGGCGTTGTGAGATATTGACTTCCTTCTGCAGGTATTAATATCATTTTTTTCTCTGCTGGAATGAATTTTATCTCTTTGAACAGAACTTTTTCTGAATCAGAATTCACTTCCATCGTTACAAGAAATCTAATTTTTAAATTATCTACACTTTGCAGTTTGTATATTGAATAACCTCCATAGTAAATATCCCCGCTAGGTGATTCAGCTATTGCAATTACTGGTTCTGCGGAATCATGATGGACAAATATTCTATCATAGCTTGTTACTGTTTTATTTGCATTCATGTTTAAAGCAAATATTCCAGTATCAAAAGAACCAAAAAGAAATTGATTATGATAACTTGGGAATTTGTTTCCATCATAGTAAATTGCTTGTGTTGGGGCTACAGTAGTATGAAAAGCCAATAAAGGCATCACAGAGCCTGATGAATTATACAAGTACGGATTTTCATTAGGAGGTTGCACTAACGGAAATCCGTAATTTCCACCCTTTTGAATATCATTTATCTCGTCAAAAGCACTATCTCCATTTTCAGTCACGATTCCAAATCCATTATGATCAAAAGCTATGCCAAACATGTTTCTGTGTCCTATGTTGTAGACAGGCGAATTTGGATACGGGTTATCAGACGGAATTGAACCATCCCTGTTTATTCTCAATACCTTGCCTATCATTATATTGGGATCCATTGCAAATGGGTGCTCTGTGGCGTCACCTACTGTAATGTACAACTTGTCATCAGCACCAAATGCCACTGCACCTCCTGAGTGAAAACCATCAATTGCATAGATCTTGTCAAGAATTACTACTGGGTCTTGCCCTTTGTTATTAACATCCGTTACTCTGACTACTCTGTTATAGAAATGATTAGAGGATTGATCATGGTATGTGTAATAGAAATAAACAAAATGGTTTTCCTCAAACTTGGGATCAATTGCTAACCCAAGGAGACCTTGCTCAAAACTAGACCAAATGTCAGATACATGGTAAAATGGTTCGTCAATTACCTTCTCGTTTTTCATGATTCTGATATTACCTGTATCTTTTTCTGTAAAAAAGAGACTTCCATCAGGTGCAAAGGCCATACTTGCAATCAACGTCGGTTTGATAGCATCTATTCCGGTGCCAGAATGATCTTTGATGTCTCCGTCAAATGGATAATACAAAACCAGGCTACTGTCATGTGGAATGTTTGAATTGTTGTAGATGCTTTTAATTTCGTCTGGTTGCAATGCCCTAGAGTAGAGATAAAATTCATCGACTGCGCCATTTAATGGAAATACATTGGTGCTCCAGGTCATTCCTCCAATTCTGAGTAAAGAATCAGGTGAATCATAGTAACCGTTTTTTATTATTGTCTCAACCAATTCGCCATTTTTGTAGATTCTAATTTTTCCATCACCATATGTAGCTGCGATATGGGTAAATTCATTTAGAGAAATTGCAATTGGATGAGATCTAATTATTCTGTGATCCAAATAAATGTCAAAGAAGACATTCTTTGAGATTCCACCAGCCAATTCGAAATACCATCCTGAATCTTGTTTAGTCCCAACATTGGATGCAATCACAGCATAGTTTCTAACAGATTCCCCGGGTTTTATGAAAAGAGATACAGAGAACTGAGAAGGAGTAATTGCCTTTGAATATGGTACCTCCAACGATTCAAACCGTGATTCAAAAAATTCTACTGCAGAACCTTTTTTCCCACTAGAGAATATCGGTACAGAATTTGTTGAATAAATTTTTGCCCCGTCTCCTCTAACTTGGAAGGCTGTAACTATGTTTGGAAGCAAATCACATGCAAAAGAATCCACATATTGCAATTCACAAGAGTAATACTGGGTAGATTGTAGACTATTTCTTTTAGCCTCTATAATACCAGATAAATCTGGTTTTGGTATCACTGGACTGATTTGAAGTAAAGATCCTTCTTTAGGTAATATTATTTCAAAACTTGTCTCAACATTATCTGTGAAATGGCGGAAAGAGACAGGCTGTCCATCCAACGTTATACTAAGATCATCATGTGGATGGTCTCCTAGAAGGTTTTGAGGAAATACAATTCGTAGAGTAGTATCATTTTTCACTTGTCTATCCAACTTCAAGTTTAAGGTATTGTTAGAGTCAATACTAATTTGTGAAATAGTACTGTTCTGCATTATCCAGCGGATTGGAAATGTTTGATCAAGAGCGTGAACGGTAACAATTTTTCCGGTGGCACGTGGCAATATCACATTTTCAATAAAGTTTTCCAAATTTGGATCACCCGGATCTTGGCTTGCAAAAAAACCAAGAGATTCGATCTTTCCCTTACCGTAGACTAGTTCATGAGCTCCAATAATTGGATTAAACCTGTGATTAGTAGGGTATCTTGCTTCATAATCCATCAAAACTGTGTCTTTTGGATTTGAGATGTATTGTTCCTCAACATGTTTAGAGTTAAACGGCATGTTCTTGAAGGTGATTGGTATATACGTAGGATCTGGCAAAAAATTGTTTCCAACCCACGAACTAGTTTCATCAAGCCATCTCTCTCCGGGTCCTGGCTGAGCAACTTTACCATCATATTGCCAGTTGTGGCCTTTGACAAGGGTTACACTATCGGTTTCTTTTGAATAGGTTACCTCAACCGTAAAAGTATTTGCGTCTGCAAAAATCAGTGTACCTCCATTGCTTACAAAGGTTTGAAGATTGTAGTATTCATCTGCTGTCACATATTCCTGATGAAATAAAATAATAATGTCATACATGTTGCTTCCATCGGAATCAAAGATCTTTCCTTCATGAACATCTTCATCTCTCAAATCATCGACTTTTGCTCCAGGTAATGCTTTTGCCACGTATTGATGTACATCGTAAAAATAATCTGAGCCTGGAATTATGTTTTCATGTTCAGGAGGATCATTATAGAAATGAAATGGACCATGAGGTAAAGGAGCAGTAAACATTTTCAAATCAGTCGTTATCAAAGTGCCTTGTGGAGGAAATCTATATTTCTCATAAAAATTATAGAAATGTCCGATAGAGTATGCAGCATAAGTAAATGATTGCGACACCATTGCAATCCGAGGAGTGAAGGTTTGAGAGCCAGTAATAATGTTTGATGAAATAAATTGAGTGGAAAGTCCTGCAGGACACGATGTCGGAGATCCTGAATCTATTGTATTTAGGGAAATGGTATTGTTTTTAGAAGTGTCATCTACACAGATAGCGGAATTTTTTGATTTGGTAATCGAATTTGCTGAAATTGTATTGGAAAAAGAACTTTTTTCTAATTTTATTCCGACTTGTGTGTTTGATATTATGTTATTTTTAACATCGGTGCCTTGGGTATTATTAAAGATTGAAATTCCAACACCACTATTGTAAACATGATTATTTCTTATAATAGAATCAGTAGTGAAATCGTTAAGCATTATTCCCGCACTGGTGGCATTGTAAACAGTATTATTTTCTATCAAAATATTGCTACATTTGTAACTGCATATTATTCCAACGTTTTTCTCTATATTGTAAACTTCATTAAATCTTATTATTATGTTGCTAGAACCTGAATGAGGATCTAGACCATAGTTTACATTATCATGAACAATGTTGTGCTCTATAGTTATATTTTTCACATTGTTGCTGTAAAATCCAAACCACATGTCATGTATGTTATTATTTGCCAAAATACTTCCTGACCCACCAGAGTATGATATGCCTTGGCGCCCGTCCTGTAAATAACCCATATATCCAATCTCAGAGTTTGTTATATTCATCTGTCCTGTTGCGCCGGCTTCCATGTTAAGAAAAGGTCTAGACTTGTAACCATCAGTCATTGCAAAAGTTTTAGTTACAGGATCCCAGCCAGTTATTCTTACTGAATCTACTACAAGATTCCCTAAGACATCAATTCCATGCGGCGTATTAATTTTTAGCCACTTTACATCTTTAGAATCAATGATTACTGTACCCCCAGTGTCGACAAATAGATCTGCATCCAAAGTCCAAATTCCTGATGATTCTGATCTAATTACTGTTGAATTTGCAAGATTGGTTGCAAGATCGCTGATTCGAAAACTTCCACATGAAATAGTAATTTTATGTGCAGCAGAATCAAAATCAAAACAACTTGGAGTTTGGGATGAGGCGGGATTAAACGAGATAATCTGTAAAATGATTACCATAGAAATGATGAGCGCCAAAATGCCCACCAAAGAGTAAAACCGCACAATTTTTCCCTGTAAATTTGACATAAGAAGGTTACTTACCTATGAGACGAAAATATTTCCAGATCTGGAATTTTCCCTTTAAAACAAACTTGTGGGATAGAATAAAAGACAGACAAAGCTTAAAAAGACTACAGAAGGATTTGATACAGAGGAACTGATTTGGGAAATAGACAATGGGCTGCGGTTTTTGGAATAGTTCTTTGTCTTTGGACAATAGTACTAATAGCTCTTGCCCGAGTTCTGATAACTTCCAGTCCAATATTAACTGATTCTATAGACATTTCACTATTTACTACTCCTTTGATTGCTTTTAGTTTGATTTTTGTGGCAAGTAACATCATCATTTCTATAGCGTTTTTGATATTATATCCAGTAGCAATAAAAAGACAAAAAGCTGCAACTCAAGGATTACATTCCTTACAATCTTCAGCGCCAATAAAAACCTATGATATCAAAAAGGAAAATGTCGATACTGAATTGTGCAGTATAATTATTCCTGCGCACAATGAAGAAAAAGTCATAAAACAAACAATAATGAGCTGTTTACAGCAATCATATAAGAATATAGAGATTGTTGTTGTATGCCACAATTGTACTGATGGCACATATAAAGAAGGAAAACAATTGGAGGATGACAGAGTTCATGTTTTCGAATACAAAACAGAAGATTCTGGCAAAGGAATAGCATTGAATTATGGTGTCAGCATGTCCAAAGGAAAATATCTTATGATTCTTGATGGAGATGGGAGATTGAACAATACCTTCATCGAAGATGCATTGCCAATGTTCCATGTTGGAAATTATGCTGCAGTCCAAGGAAGATACATTCCAAGCAATAGAGGATACAATTTCTTAACGCGTATGCTTGCTATAGAGGGCGATTTGTGGTCAACCCCATTTATGACTGTGAGAGGAACAAAAAATGGCAGAACTCCTCTCGGAGGAACAGGTTACATAATAAAAAAAGACATCCTACTAGATGTCGGTGGTTTTGCAAATCATCTAGTAGATGACTATGAACTTACATTCAGATTACTTAGAAAAAAATACAGAATTGCTTTTGCACCGCTCTCAATTAACTATGACGAAAAACCCCCATCATTGAACATGATGTTCAATCAAAGGGGCAGGTGGCTAAAGGGCTTCTTTAATCTTTTAAAGTTTAGAGTTTCTGAACCTGGGGACATTATTGGCAACTTGTATTGGGTGAATCCAATTTCTGGCTTTACTAATTTGGCATTATTGATAATTTCTGCGTTCTCTACTGTATTTTATTTTGGTTTTCATTACTTTCCGTTCCATTTTGCTTACATTTCACCAACACTTTGGATTGACTTGATGGCAAGCATGCTTGTACTGAATACTCTGGTTCTTGTCAGAGTATACGGAAAGCAAGGGCTAAGGTATGCAGTTCTACTTCCAATATACTTGTTATTTTCTAACTATTACTTGGTGGTTTCATTCAAGGCATTCTTCATTAAATCATGGGCTACATCAAAAACAGATCATGGTTTTATGGATGATAAAACAGCAAGATCAATCTCCAATTCTGGACGGACACAACCTGTTGCTTATTAAAATTCAATCAGACCACGTGTCTCGATCCGATTATGGAGTTTCAAATTTTCTAATTGCAACAGCAATCATTGTTGTTTGTTCTTTTGCGTTTGGTAATTTTATTATCAGCAATGCTAGCGCTCAAGGGCCTCCACTTTTACCTCCTCCTGCCACACTTATCTCCCCTAGCTCAGGCAATAGTAACTTGCACATTGCTCCTAACGATACGACTCCTCCGAAAGTAGAAATAATAAGCAAAGAGTTTACTGAAGGAAATAATCAAATTGTAGTAAGAGTTACTGATGAATCAGATTTAAGAAGTCTAGAGGTACGATATGTAAGCGATGGTGACATTATAGCCTCAGATTTAATCAAAGATAAAGGCGACCAATATTTTGGTTTGATTAAAGTACAACCTCCCTCATGTGTATTAGACTTTGAAATAACTGATGCTGCAAACAACACTGCAAGCATAGCTCAAGAATTCCCAGTCAAACCCAAAGGAAACATATTCGATCAGCTATGGGCATGGTTCCAAGGATTGTTGTCTAATTTCTGAGATAAATCGGCTAAGTTATTGATAATTACAAATTACATGGATGTAAATGTTTTAGCTGTTAAAAACTAAATTAGACAAAAGTCAGATACTCAGTTTTGTTATCTTGTTTACGAGTTTGACAGTTTTACTAGCTACATTATCTCCATACGGATGAGGAGGCATTTCTGTTTGCAACATTGTCTGAACTACATCGTTTAGAGAATCTGTCCTATCTAGTCCAAATAAAATATTTGCCTTTAGAAGAATAGTTTCCCATCTTGCTGTTGTGTGTCGTAAAGTAACACAAGGTTTGCCCAAAATAATTGATTCTTCCGTAACTCCTCCAGAATCTGTCAAAACTAATTGGCTATTTTTTAGAAGAGAGATAAATTCAACATAACCAATTGGATCCATCGAGATAACATTTGGTGGTAATTTAATATGATTTTTTATCAGGTTGTTCTTTGTTCTTGGATGTATTGGAAAAACAATTTTGTACTTCAATTTTCCCAGATGAGCCACAAGCATTTTTAGTTTTGATAAATCATCTACATTTTCTGGTCTATGCATAGTTAATAGTAAATATTTGCCCTTTGGAACTTTAGCATCATATCTCTCGGACACTTTCGCTAATTTTTTAGCAACGTCAACTATCAGGTTGCCTGCCACAAAAACATTTTTGGTACGCCCTTCATATTTTAAAAACATCTTTGAAAGTTCAGTTGGGGCAATCATATAATCAGCGATTGAATCGATGTAAATTCGTATTATCTCTTCGGGCACAGTCGAGTCCAAGTCTCTTATGCCTGCTTCTAAATGAATTAATTTGCTTCCAACTTCCTTTGCGGCTAATGCGGTAGCCATACTTGAATTAGTATCACCATATGTGATTACATAGCTGGGATTTACAGATTTGAAAAATTTTACCATCGCTTTTTTCATCACACCTACCTCAGAGGTATCGCAATGCAAGTCAAAATCAAATTTTGTATTAAGTTCATTCAAAAAAATATCTTTCATGTTATCTGAAAAATGCTGACCAGTGTACACATAGGCATGGTTTTTATTCTCAATTTTTCGTGCAAATTCTGCAAGCTTTATTATTTCTGGTCTTGTTCCAGCCGTTGTAATCACATCAATGTTTTTTGCCAAATTAATCAGCATTTTTGTTCAAATGAAGCCCATTTTAACATTTCCAAAGAACAAAGAAGTTTTGAAATATTTTCAGTTTTATGTTTTCAACATAATATTGTCATATTAAAAATAGATTCAATACAATCTACAATGAAAAGATTTTTTCAAATCTCATAATAAATCAGAATATTATTAGGAATTTAAAATTAGGTGATGATTTTTTTATCAATTAAGTATTGGATTCCACTTACAAAGTCATTATCAGTAATCAAATCAGTTGACCACCAATTTGCATTATTTTTAAACCAAAGTGGAAGACTGTGGGAAAAACTAGATACCGGTTGAGTTGGCGGTATTTTTATTTCTCCAGATTGAATCAAATACTGGATCCCCTGGAAGAAATGTGAATTTTCTATCTGCCCTTGAGACCACCATCCAGCATTATTTTTTATCCATAGCGGAATTGTACTCGAGGCAGCAGGAGTAGTGACAGGTGTGACAACAGGAACGGTCGGGGTATTTGGAACTGTAGCATTGGGTTTAGTCACAGGTGGCGTAGGAGTAACTGGGACCGGCGCAGGTGTAGGTGTTGGAGTGCTTGCAGGAGCATGATTCTTCAATATTATGAAATTGAGTTTAGATCCATCTAAATTGAAATCAGAAGATCCCCAAACTGAATTATCACTTAATTTCACAGCTTGAATTAGGTAATAACCCACCTTAAGGCTAGAGAAATAAGCTTCACCTCTAGAGTTTACGCTAGATTCTGCAATTATGTTTTTATTTGGATCAATTACACGAACCACATATACTCCAGAATTTGTAGTAATGAGAGACGATTGGTTCTCATACAATCTCACAGTTATAAGTTGGTCTAGAACAGATGGCCAAGGGGTCGTAATCTTGAAAGAAGTATCTCGAGAGATTAACTGCAATGGCGAAAAAACATATGAGAGCGTCGGTCCCAAGTCGATTTTAACGCTATAATAATCTCCGTCATTTATAGTAGGACTAAGGTAAAATCTTTTAGCCTTACCATTTGTATCAGTTGTGCTGGTTGCCCAAGTTTGATTGTTTCCTTGTATGCTTACTAAAGCATTTGGAATTGGTGTAACACCATCTTTATAATATACATAAATTAGCATTCCGCTATTATATGAAATATTCATGCTGTCCTGTTGATTATTATTTTGAAAATTGATATAGCCAGTACCAACTTTAATTCCGTTCATGTATACTTCTATTTTGTAACTATGGTTTAATGGCAAGCCTGTTATGGCAAAAGGATTGTCCGTAACTGTAGCAAGTTGCTTGTATGGTGTAGTGTTAAAATCTTGATATATTTTCATAGACATTTGATAAGTGCTTGATACATCCCCGTTAGGTAAATCAATAGTCAGCAGGTCTGTTCCTAAGGTTTCTGAATATGCTGGTGTCTGGAGCAAAAACATGCTTAAAATCAATCCGACAGAACCTGTCAAGCCAAGTATTAGTATGTTTTTCACGATAAATTCTCTTATTTTATTGTAGAATCATGCCTTTTTGTACCTTTCTAGTCATTTGTCTATTTTGGAAATGACATGAATGACACTAAGTCTTGTAATATGCTGTAAGTGCGGTTGTTTGAACTGGTGTTAATGTTCTTGAGCTATTGGTGCTGCCATCATCCCAATGATCAAACACATAGTTTTGAAAGTTTGACACTGTTACTACATACACCGTATTACTGTTAGCTGTGTATGACAACGGTGTGAATCCTGACATCACTATAGTTGTACCTGTTTTAATTGAAACCGCTAAACCCGAAATTTTGTAGTTTAACAAATCAACTGCATTAACAGTTAGAGATATTGGAGAGTTTGTGTTAGCTGAAAAAGTAGTAGCAGTTGCAATATTAGATGTAGCACTAGTTCCTATGCTGTTGATTGCAAATA
>CAZHDX010000009.1:0-18905 GCA_964531195.1 uncultured Nitrosopumilaceae archaeon | reverse complement strand
CAAGAACAGGTATTATTCACTTGATAATAGAAAATCACTTGAGGTAATCGATTTTTTTGAAAAGATGTGGGGTTACAAGATGGATTCTCTCAAAGAATTTCTAGAAAATAAAGAGAGGAAAAAGAAACATGGGTGAACTTGATATCAAGAAAATAATAGAAATTGAGGCTTCTCCAGAGGTAGTGTTCAAAGCTATATCCGATCCAAACGAATTGACTAATTGGTTCCCGGATGCCGCAGTACTTGAACCTAAGAGAGGAGGAAAATTCAAGTTTTCTTTTTACAAAGATTCTGACAGACGCAAAAAAATGGATCAGGATTTTTTTCCAGAAGGCAAGGTCCTCGAATTTATTCCAAATAAAAAACTGGCCTATTCATGGCAACACAAGAATATTCCAGAGTTTCCTGAGACTATAGTAACTTGGGAATTAGAACAATTAGGCAAGAATAAAACAAGATTGACACTGACACATTCAGGATTTACCCGAAAAGAAGGAGACATGAAAAGCGCACAAGAACACAATCAAGGTTGGTCATTCTTTCTTGGTGAACTAGTGTCATATTGTAAAAAATAAGAAATAAGGTTTTAATGATTTTAATATTTATGAAAATTTTTCTTTTGTTTGTATAGAACCTTGTTTTTTTGCAACAATGCCATAAATCAAACCAGCCACCCCAGAAATTGCCAATATGATGAATCCATATTGTGTAATTTTGATCATTTTAGTTGTTTGAGCTTGATTAAGATCAAACAGATGAGAACCAGAATCTGTTCTTCCTACATTTGGCATAAGCTGAGCCGAAGTTGAAGTAAATTGTTGTCCCCTCATTACTAGTCCTGGTGAATGAAAATAACCATATGTAGAACCTAAGAGAAGAATTATCCCAAAGACTAGTGCCAATGGTCTCACCACTTGATAATATTATTTCAATCTAATAATTCTCGGTGTGTAACGACTGTAACAATCATCTTAACATCTCCTACAAAACTAATAATTTATTAGAAATCTCTAAGAACAAGCCACACGTCAAATCAATGTGAAAACTTTACGTGTTGCAATCATTGTAATTGTTCTTGTTGCAATTTCATCAGCAGCATTAGTTATATCAGTTACAATAAATCAACCAAATAATTCAATTCAACTAAGAGGGCCTCAATCACAATTTAATTTGCCTCTTCAACCATCTACTTCGCAAACTGGTATGAATCAAAAATGTAAATTGACACCATCACTAATTGAAACAGAAACTACACCACAACAGACTGAAGGACCGTACTTTGTAGATGAAAAGCTTGATCGTTCTGACATTAGGTCTGATCCAACAGATGGATCTGTCCAAGAAGGAATTCCACTGCGTTTGGTGATTCATGTTTATGACATCAATAATGGTTCATGTGTTCCACTTAGCGGTACACAGGTTGATATTTGGCATACAAATTCCCAGGGTCTCTACTCTGATATTCCAAGTATTAACACTGGCGGAAAAAAATATATCCGTGGATATCAACTAACAGACAACAATGGAACAGTTCAATTTACCACAATTTATCCTGGTTGGTACGAAGGCAGAGCTCTGCATATTCATGTCAAGGTAAGAACATTTGATGGATCACAGAAAACATTTGAATGGACATCCCAGTTTTATCTCGATGATTCTATTAGCGACAAAGTACAAGCACAAGTTCCATACAGTAATCATGGTCCGCGACCATTAACAAATAATCAGGATTCAATTTATACTGGCCCATCTACAGACGGTTTAGTGCAATCAGATTCTGGCAAGCATCTGATGCTTGAGCTTTCTAATGATACACGAGGATATCTTGGAATTTTTAATATAGTTGTAGATGCGGGACGGCCTAAGTGATCAACCTTATAATCTATTTTTAGCTAAGGTTGAAGATGGCTGATTTGCCTATCTCTGAGATTATTAGTTTGGCAGAAGCATTAGGAATAATATCTACTCTAGTTGTGATCTTTTATTTTTCTAGACAGGAAATGAAAAGTATCTCAGTTGATATTGAAACCAAAGTTCTCAATGATCTAGATGAAAAGATACATGGGATGGCTGAGATGTTGGTTCATCGTCCTGAGTTAGTAAAGGTGTTAAACAAGGAACAATCAAGTTTGTCGCCTGACCTAGTCTTTTCATACTATATCCTTTATGCATGTGCACATGCGTTTCATATGCGTCAAAGAAAGATACTTAGCGATAACGAATGGGCCGGATGGATGAGATGGATGAGAAGTGTTTTTGAAGGTGGCACAATAGGTGAATACTGGGAAAAGAGCATAAATCCTCACAAATGGTTTGACCCGGATTTCCAAAATTTTATTGATAAAGAAATCATTCCTAATAAAAAATCAAACGAACCAATTGTCAAAAATGAAAATTCAGGCGGTAAGTAAATTCAAAATACGTCCACTCATACAAATCTAATAATCAAATCATAAGATTAGTGCCAGAAATTAAATCCAAAAATTGTATAAGATGTAAGAAGAAGATTTCAGAGAGGGATTTGTACAAAATTGTAATGTATGTAATTGAACAAAAATTTTCAGATCATCACTATGAACATGTAGAATGCCCGCATAGATTCTCTGTCTGACAGTGTAAACATTTTTCCAGACCAGTTTTTAGATTTCAGTGTGTAGGTCAAAACACTGAACAATTATGAAATAGTATTAAATTCTATGAATGCATTAATACAATATGCCAATAGATCCTGAATTTTATAAAAAACTAACAAAAAAAACAGAACACGATAATCAAGCAACTGGAGATAAACACTTTGTTTGGGGAGAGGGAGTCAAAAGAGAGCTAGATTTTACAGGAGTAAATTCTCAAAATCAAGAACTCGTTGAGAAACATATATCTGAAAAAGGATATCTAGGAATTCACGGAACAAATGTTGCAGTGGATTTTGATCTGTGCATTGCCGACGGTGCGTGTATAAGCGCATGTCCTGTGTTAGTTTTTGGTTGGAATCTCAAGCCACAAGAAGGCCCTACCTCTAACGGTCCTGGCAATAATCTAAATGAGTATGACAAATCAGATCCTTTTGCAGAAAAATCTTGTATCTATTGTTTAGCATGTGAGACTGTATGTCCTACTACTGCCATTAAAATTCAAGAGGGTTTGAAGGATAAAATAAAATAACAAAAAACAACGTTAACTATCTTATCAGAAATAAATCCTGCAGAACGTATTTTAATAATAAATGGTGTGATATTGTATGTTTTTAAATACCGAAAAATGTCCGATTTGCAGAAAAAAATTTGATGAGCATTCAGAGATTCAATCAAAAATTTGCAAAATAATTTCAATAAAAGAATTTGCTAATAATTGTCCTGGATTTGATGTCGAATTCAGACCATCATTTGAACAAAAATTGTAATTTGGTGTTTGAATCGAATACTGCCAATAATTAAATACAATTGAAGCCTTTCAACAATTAAGAAGAAAAAATGACAATTAAAGTTCATGGATACGCTGCACAAAATGCAAAGGCTGCTCTTGCTCCATTTTCTTTTGAAAGGCGTGAGCCAGGGGTTTTTGATGTTGTAATAGATATCAGATTCTGTGGTATTTGTCACACAGATATTCATCAAGTAGGTGATGAGTGGGGAGGATCAATTTTTCCTATGGTTCCAGGTCACGAAATAACAGGTGTCGTCTCCCAGGTCGGATCCAAGGTTACCAAATACAAAATTGGAGATAGAGTTGGAGTTGGCTGTTTTGTAGATTCTTGCCGCAAATGTATTCCATGTCAAAAAGGCCTTGAACAGTATTGTGCAGAAGGAATGACTACAACTTATAACGGATTTGAAAGAGATGGTCAGACTCCAACTCAGGGTGGATATTCAAACAAAATAGTCGTTAATGAAAACTATGTGTTACGGATTCATGATAATCTTCCTTTGGACAAGGCAGCCCCACTTTTGTGTGCGGGGATCACACTCTATTCTCCTTTGATGCACTGGAAAGCAGGACCGGCAAAAAAAGTTGCAATCGTCGGACTTGGCGGGATAGGGCATATGGGAGTAAAGCTTGCACATGCACTTGGTGCTGAGGTAACTGTCCTTAGCCATTCACTTAAGAAACAAGTGGATGGTAAGAGATTGGGTGCAGATCATTATTATGCAACATCAGACCCTCAAACTTTTGAGAAGTTAAAGGGATATTTTGACTTGATAATTAATACAGTTTCTGCCGAGATTGATTGGAATCAATACTTGGAACTTCTTGCCCTTGATGGCTCTATGGTTGTAGTCGGAATTCCAGAGAAGCAAACATCTATTGGTTCATTTCCTCTAGTGGCCGGCCGTCGCAGTCTAGCTGGTTCTCTCATTGGCGGCATCAAAGAGAACCAAGAGATGCTTGATTTTTGCAGCAAAAATAGTATTACAAGTGATATTGAATTAATACCCATTCAAAATGTAAACGAGGCTTACAAGAGAATTCTCAATAGTGATGTTCGATATAGATTTGTTATTGATATGAAATCACTCGAACAACAAAGTGGAAAATAAAATTGAACGAAAATCAAAATGGTTCAGAGCCTAATTCCAATTCAGTAAACTCTGTCTCTCCTTCCGCTTGGCTTTCACTTGCCATCATATGTGGACTTTCTCTTGTAACAATGTTTGGAGAAACTATGGTTCTTCCAGCTATTCCTGATTTTATAAAAGATTTTAACATCTCGTATAACACATCGTCATGGATTCTCTCGTCATATTTGATAGCAGGTGCAGTAATGACCCCAATTGCGGGCAAGTTTTCAGACATCTACGGCAAAAAAAAGATACTTTTAATCGTGATGTCAATTTATGCGTCAGGACTTTTAGCTGGAGGCTTTGCAAATTCTTTACCTTTTTTGTTGGCTGCAAGGATTGCACAAGGTGTTGGGATTTCAATGTTTCCAATTGCATTTGGTATAGTTCGCGACATATTTCCAATACAAAAGCTTGGAATGGCTCAAGGTATATTTACCTCAACATTTTTTGGAGGCTCTGTAATTGGCTTGCTTGTAGGAGCTAGAATAATTTCCGAGTACGGCTGGCATGCAACTTTTTTTTCCGTGTTCCCAATTGCGGTAGGTTTAGCCTTTGTAATGAACAAATTCATCAATGTAAAAAAAATCGAACAGGATGAAGCCAATACCGGTTTAGACGTCAAAGGTGCCATTGTCCTGTCTGCTACAGTAATTTTATTCCTGATGGGTTTGTCCTTTCTTGAAGATATCACTTCTGGAAGTTTATATTTTCTAGGTTTTTTTGTGGGATCAGCCATTTCATTAATAATTTTTGTAAATATTGAAAAGATAACAAAATACCCTTTGATTGATCTAAAAGTACTTTCAGACAAGGTGCTATTGCCATCCAATATTATCATGATTATCGTTGGAATTTCAACATTTATGGTGTACCAGACCATTCCAATCCTGATACGCAGTCCAATACCTCTTGGCTTTGGCGGAGATGTAATAACGGTAGCGGCAGTTCAGCTACCGTTTATGATCGTTTCACTTGTAGTATCAGCAGCAGGTGGATTTTTCCTTTCAAAAATTGGAAATTTCAAACTCACTGCACTTGGAACAATAATTTGTACAATTGGATTTTTTAGCATACTCATATTCCACAGTAGTGAATCTGTAATATCTGCAACATTAACAATAATTTCGGTAGGACTTTCATTTTCGTTTGTGGGCGGGTTTAACATCATTTTAATGTCATCACCTCAGAAGGTGCAGGGAATATCACTTGGAATGACAGTACTATTAGTGCTCGTGGGACAATCCCTTGGACCTTCACTTGCTGGCATGTTTCAGCAGATGTTTAGAGATACAATACCAAAGCTTGCTGGTAGCTTCCCATCAGCACAAGCTTACAATGAAATATTTTTAACTTCTGCAGTATTATCTGTAGTTTCAGTCATTCTAGCACTTGCTCTAAGAAAAAAAATGGAATCAAGTTCGATTATTAATTAATATCTCGTCGCCTAGAAAGCTTATCAACTAAAAAACTTCACATTATATCATGTTTTGTAAGAATTGCGGTAATGAAGCTCCTGATAATTACAGGTTTTGCCCTGCTTGCGGAAAATCAATTGAACTAGTTCCAAGTATGTCTGAGCCAGTAATGCAGAAAGTACCAAGACCAACTGGAATAACAATTCTTGCCATTTTACAGCTAATCATTGGGATATTTTTTGCTATTGCTGCCATAGGAATTGAAGCCGTTTCTAGTATGGGAGGAATGTCTGCCATGAAGGGCATGTCTTATTTTGGAGAAATGACAGGTGCTCTTGTAAACATTATTGCTATAATTTTGATGATATTGGCTGTCTTTGCATTTATTATTTCAGGTGCCTTGTTTAGCGGAAAAAAATGGGGAAGAACAATAGTGATAATATTTTCAATAATGGATTTAATCTTTGAAAGTGTGTCCATTGTTGGTGGAAATGGATTTGCAGTAGCTGGAATAATCTTAGATCTAGTTATTCTATATTACATGTGGAGACCACATGTAATTTCTTATTTCAACCGAGGAGTCTTGAAATAGTAAATTATGGAAATTATAATTAATGAAATTCGAAAATTCATAAAGATTTTAAAAATTGATTAAATTTCCTCATGCTTGGAATGTTGGTATAACTTTATACGTTATTGTGAGAATCCAAAATTATGCTAAAATTCAAATGCAAAGACGTTGGCTTTGATTGTGGTTTTACGGCCAAGGGCAAAACAGAAGACGAGATCTTATCTCAATGTGCAGCACACGCCTCAAAGGATCACGGAATGAAGCCTGAAGACATGACAGAAGAGATGAAATCAAAAATCAAATCCAAAATTCACAAGTCATTGTTCTAACAGAGAAAAACAATCTGTCTGTTTGATTTATGGGAAATGAGAGATTGTCTACTCCATCCTTTTCATTAATCGACTATCTGCGGATTTGTGTAGTGATCACGCCAATAATGGCAATTACAAGAATCAGTAATGCAGTTGGACCAAATTCGGGAATTATATGAAAGCTTATTGCATCACCTTTTGGACCTGTCCAAACCGATGGATCAGTCCCTGGCAATCCGACGCCTGTAAGAGTTACTTCGATGTCTATGGGGCTAGCAGATGTCAAGATGTTTGTTACTTGTACATCGTTTCCAGTATGTGTATGTCCAGTGGCATTGGTTAGTATAGGATTCCCGTCTTGCATTGCAGAAATTATGTAATTTTGATGCTGTATCAGATTTCGATTAATGTCTTTGAATGCAAGATAGATTGTAAATGGTTTGCCGATTATTGGGCCTGCTGGCGAAGTGTTTATTGTAATTTCAGTAGAGCCATCAGCGGACATCATTTTTTCCATTGTCATTGTAGTTCCAATCATTTTCATTCCGTTCATGGATGTGATCTGCATGCCGCCAATAGATACTCCTCCAGTTTTCCCTTCTGTGACAGTTACAATTCCTGCCATCCATGGATGAATTTGACAATAATAGTCAAAGGTTCCATCATAAATGAATCTGAACGAGTATTGTTCACCAGCCTTAATCAAACTGCTGTCAAAAATGCTGCCTGCATTACTATCTGTTTTTTTTCCACTAGTCACGGTATGAGGAGATGTATCAACATTTGTCCAGGTTACTATATCTCCTGAAGCAACCTTTGCATTATATGGTTCATAGCAATCATTCACCGCAGCACAAGTGTTGCTTTCCCATGAAGAGCCTTTTGTTATAGTAACTGAAGTATCTGCAAATGCTGACTGTGCGCATGCTATTATTCCAACAAGAACAAGAACAGCTAACGATGATTTTATTTTTTTTGACGCCACCGTTTTTATTTTTTATTCAATTGATAAAAAGGTTATTCATTTTTTCTATGTTTATACAAACATCTGAACCTTTCATTTGTATTTTACAATTTTCGCCAAAGTGATGACAATAATAATTGATATTAGAATAATTAATTCAGACAAGGGACCAAACTCTGGTACACGTTCACATCCTCCAGGTGAACATTTCCAGCAGGGTATCTTTTGTAAAATCAACGAATCAGTGCATATCGGCACGTGTTCAGAATTTCCAACAATTACCTCGCCTACCATCCATTTGTCAATACTATCAAAATACTTGTATGTTCCAATATCATGGAAAGTAAAGGAAAAACTTTTTCCTTTCATGATAGAACCGCTGTCAAATAAAATTCCCTCTTGATCCTGATATGGTAAACCACTAGTTACAGTGTGATTGACATTGTCATTATTTGTCCAAGTAACAGTATCACCAGGAGAAACATTCAAGATACTTGGGCTAAAACAAGTGCTTGTCTCAGAACAGTTCTTACTAGTGCCTGCACCAGGAATTATTATTACCTGCGAATCTGCAAAAGCTGGAATTGACAGAAAAATCCCAGATGATAACACTGCTGTAAAAACGAAAAAGTAGAGATCATATCTCATCTAGGTAAATCACGGTATATTCTACTATATGACTTTCTCAGCTTTTGTAATCGTAAAACGATTCATTCTCATGTTTTTCCATATTACAGTGGAACATTTACCTATGGTATTTTGCCATCTAGCAAGCAGGAACATACGGCTAATGGAATTCTTTTTGAAAGTACACTCGAATAACGTCCTAATTTTTAACACGCAAAAAGTTGTAGGTTTTTAAACAAACCAATCATGATTACAATCAAGGCAATGACATCTTACCGATGGAGAATTAGCTTTAGAAATAAAAACTTCTAGAGAGCCACATTTAGAACACTGAAACCTAAAGTCGGGGTAGGTCTCATGTTCATGTTGAGCAGTTTGCAGTGTCATACTATCCACATTTTATTTACAAACTGAACATAGATGGCATCTCTCCCCCTTTGCATCCACCATAGGATGTGGGTATTTTTGTTTGTCTTGATTTTTCTTACCCCAGCAAGTGAGGTAATCTTCTTGACTCCATTCATATTCCACAATATAAAAAATTATTTTTAATAGTTGTTAGTGATTTCTGCCAAACCTTTATATAATTTTTGTAAAAATCTATGAAAAAATTATCTAGCATATTAGATCGGTATCTAAAATTTTTATGAAACATTTCAATAATTTTTGTCAATTGGATTTGCAAATGGGATAGATATCCTCTCGCGAATAAACCGAGTGGTGATTTTTAAGGAATGGCTTCGTAATAGAATAAAACCAAATGTCATTTTTATATTATAGAAATCAATAACTGAAATTACGAATTGAAAATACTTCAAAAAGAACTGAAAAATGGAAAGAAAATTTGTTTGGTTAGAGGAGATATTACTAAAAGATCAGTTGATGCCATAGTAAACGCTGCAAATGTCAATCTTCGTCATGGCGGAGGAGTGGCAGCAGCTATTGTTCGTAAAGGCGGTCAAATAATCCAAAAAGAAAGCGACCTAATTGAATTTGTTCCTGTTGGTTCTGCAGCCTTGACCACTGCAGGAGATTTACCGTGCAAGGCCGTAATTCATGCGGTTGGACCCATGAGGGGTGAGGGTAACGAAGATGAAAAATTAAAAAAAGCAGTAAGAAGCTCTCTTAATATTGCTTCAGAGAAAAGATTCAAAAGTATTTCAATTCCGGCAATTAGCTCTGGAATATTTGGATTTCCAAAGGATAGATGTGCGACTATACTTGTAAACGAGTCTAGGAAATTCTTTGAAGAAAATTCTCAATCGAGTCTTGGAATAATCGAGTTTTGTATAATAGATGATGAAACGCTGAATTGTTTTAGAAAGGAGTTCGAATTGCTAAAATGGTTATGAGTCTAGAGTGGATCGTTACAGGAATGATTCTTTTGGGAGCAATGATGGCAGGTGGAATTAGTTTGTGGATAAAACGGAAAAGGGAATCTCAAAATCATGATCCATATGGCAATAGGGTAAGACCGGATGTTGAAGAAGAAAAATAATTTGATTAATACGTGATCTTTCTTCCAATAGAATAATCATGACCACATTTTGGACAAGTAAAATTTTTCCACCCTATTTTAAAAAGGGCGATTTCTTCATCAGCATGATTAGCACAAGTCAATCTTTGTTCTATACAAAGACCATCTTCCAAGTGATTACCTTTTGCAAATAATTTATTATTTGCTAGCTTTGGTTCTCGTCTTGCTTCCTTTTCTATTATTGTTATCATCATGCTCCTGTTTGATCAAAAAATTATATATCGATTTTAGTTGTTTTTGCAACAAAAATGTCGAAGTTGATCTTTAGACATTGAGTTGACAAGGAACATAAAACATCTTGTCTAGTATCGTCCTATCCAAAGATTCAATTCTGACAAAACGAAAATCTTTGCCTGCTGAGAATCAAACATGACATATTTTATAGTCATCCATAATACCTTGATGATTTTTTTGCTTTTGTGAGATAGATTATGCAATGGCATTTCTTCCCTCTGCAATGCCTATCTTTCTTGCCGAATGCCTTGTTATTTTATTATGTAAAAATACCGTTTCCGCTTCGCGGAAAGTCAAGTTACACCTATAGCATACCCAAATGTTATTTTGACTCTTAAAATCATCAAGCGAGTTAATTTTTTCTTTGTTTGTTATTGCTTTCATGAGAACACTTAGTCTAAAAATTATATATCGATTTTAGTTGTTTTTGCAACAAAAATGTTGGATGAACAGGAATAAATTGTCAAGCTTTTTGCTGTAAGCCGGACCAATTTTCATAGGATTTTACAAACTAATACGGATTGAATTGAAAGGTAGAGCCGAAAATGATTAGATAACAATGTTAGCGAACATATTATAATTATAATGTTCTCGGCTTTGTAAAGATGAGTCAAATTTTTGGAACAGACAAGAAAATAATCATTCTTTGTTTTATCACAGCTGGTCTTACTGTGATAGCTGGTATTTTCCACTTGACGATGGGTCCTAGCCAATTTTCCCGAAACATCGGACAAGGAATCCTTTTCATCATTGGAGGATTATTGCAGATCTTTTGGGCTGTACCAGTGGTGATGAGGTGGGGAAGAATTTGGCAAATAATCGGAATTGTTGGAACGGCGATCTTTGTGATCTTATTTTTTACCAGTAGATTTCATATCTTGCCGGAAACAAACTTTTTTGGAGGAACACAAAGTTTTTCAGCAGGAAATACTCCGCCAGGTGATTTTCCAAGAGGAAACTTTACAGGAGGTGAATTTCCGAGAGGAAGTCCTCCACGCGGAATGGGTTTTGGATTTGGTGGAAATGCTTTGATAATAGAAGTTTCCCAAATTATATTCATCGGGTTATACGCAATCATAAGCAAAGTAGCTAAAAAATAATAAATAACAAACCAATGTCTCGAGTCTTTAGAAAATAATGAATTTGGATAATTGTTTATTTTGATTATCTAAAATGGTAATAAAGCAAGAAATTCAATTAGTGTTACTATGGATGCCATGATTGCATTAAGACTTGATTTATAATGGAATAGCCATAAAATAAGATTGTAAGCATAATTCTTTTTTAAAGTGGTTCCAGAATAAGAGATGTTTTCATGATGATTATCCAAAATTTTTCTTGCTCTAGACCAAAAAATTACCATTCCGATTGGAATTATTATTCCTATTACTACAAATGCAATATTGATCGGTATCATGATTACGTATAATCAGACGGATTAACAAACATGTTAGATTAATTCAGTTTTCCATTTTGTTCAAAAAATTGATCTTAAACATCGTTATAAACGTGGGTTATCTAAACCTCAAACCATATTTCAAAATATTGAGGATTTTAAGTACCATTCTCAGCCTGTCATTATTTCAAGAAAATGTTTTATTGGTTTTTCCGAAGAAAATACCTCTAAGCGTTTTTTCATACTATCTGTAATCTTACTGTATATGTTACCAAAAAGATCCTTTAGTACCTTGTTGAGATATTCAGGTTTTTCATAACAATCAGCGATAGTACAATTGAATTGGATAAAAAGCTCATTGGTTACCTTTTCTAATATTGGCTTTCCTATCTCAAGTAGTGTTAATTCTATTACTGTTGTTACAAGATCTTTTTTTATTTGGCTGTCTGAAGGCTTAGACAACTTTTAACTGCCTCACATTTTCTCGAGTATGTAGATGACTACAAGAATTGATTCTTAATTCGATAAATATAACGCATTCGGAATTCATTATTAGAAAATTTTTAATTTGAAATATTTTAATCTTGTTTAGCTTAAATGACAAGTATTTGATTAATTTGTAAAATGCAAAAAAGAATAATTGAAATAATAAAAATGAAGATTATTCCATCGTTTCTGTCTCGGATCGTGATTATTAAGAATAATTCAATTTTTATTTCATAATTCTGACATTTACTCTTTTTTCTTTTATTTTAATTTCTAGATTTTCAAATCTTGATTTGTACTTGTTGACTATAGCATGATTATGGCTTACAGCGTTACCTTGGATAATTAACAATCCGTTATCAATTAGAGAATGAACTTTCCTGTAACCTGAGGTCTCAGGCAATTGTAACATGTATAAGATTTCAGATATTGTGCGGGGCGTTTCTATAACGCAATTTAAAATATTCCTCTTATCATCATCTGCAAGCGAATCTAAGATTATTGTTGAAAGAGAATCATCCAAAGTAAACCAATGTTGTTGCCTATTTTTTGTTTCTCTTGACGGAGTGTTATTTTTTAAAATTTTTTTAGTTAAATCTACTGTTTTATTTAATCCTACTCCAGACCAGTCTGATCCTCTGTAAGGCGTAAATTATTATAACATACTTTCTTTCTGATAAAGATTTTCTACCAATATTATAAATAAACTAATTTTTGCAATCAAAAATTCAAAATTTTACACTCCAATTAATGCAATAATGTTAAGCAGTATCCCCATTCAAAAATTTTTTAAAATTTAGCATTTCAAAAATTATCTATCTAAAAAGTAGAATATTTGAATAAAAATTGCTAATTTTGAATGTAATTTGTAATAGCTACATACTATTGTAATTATGTAATTATTTCGAATATACTTTAATGAAGATATTACTAGTTGATGATAACAATAGTATCACAGATTTACTCTCAAAATTTTTTAAGATGAAAGGACATGAATGCACTGCAACAAACAGTGGCAAAGAAGGTCTTTCATTATGCATTAATAAAAAATTCGATGTAATAATATTGGACTTGTCAATGCCAGAATTTACAGGTAAGGATTTTATGGAGTCAATTGTTCACGAAGGAAAAATTGATGAACAAAAAATAATTATATTTACTTCAATGCCCCTTGGCGGCATCGATATTGGTAAAAACAATTCAGGAATATGTGCAGTATTGCAAAAACCTGTCAGCCTAGATACTATTCTTAAAACTGTAGAATCTGTTTATGCAGTGGCATGACAATAAAATCAATTCTGGAATACTGTATTGATAAATTTGGTACAAGACAAGAATATTCTGAAATAACAGATTGCGGAAAAGCTCAGAAAAAAAATGACTTTATTCTTAAAAAATATCAGACTATTTATGAAACCTCACCTGATTTATACAGAACGATAAATATCGATGGAATCATTTTAGAATGTAATAATGCATATGCTCAAAGCCTAGGATATGCTAAAGAAGAGATAATAGGTAAATCAATATTTGATCATGTGCCTAATACACAACTTCATCAAATGCGAGAAATAAACCAAATTTGGAAGGAAAATCATGTTGTAAATAATAAAGAAATCTGGCTAAAAAGAAAGGACGGTACGTCATTTCCTGCTTTAATCTCTGCGTTTACAATTTACGATGAATATGGGAATGCCCAATCCAGTACCATAATAAAAGACATGACTGAAACTTATATTGCAAGAAAAAAAATTGAAGAAAATGCAAAATTTGACAGGATGAAATTAGATGAATTAAAGAAAGCCGATTTATTAAAGGATGAATTCATGGCCATGATTACTCATGAACTTAAAACTCCGCTTTTTCCTATCTTGGGGTACTGTGAAATGTTATCAAAACATATTTCCAGTGATAATTTGACAGCAGAGCAAGTAGAAATGATTGATGAGATTCAAAAGAATTCGACAAAATTGGCTTATCTAATTGGGGATCTTTTAGATGTACAAAAACTTGAAATGGGAAAACTACAATTCAAAAAAACTGCTTTTAACATTGATGAATTTTTAAAAGATCTATATAATACATTTAGTAACTTAGTTAGTAAGAATTCGATTAAGTTTTCAGTGGAAAATAATAATGACGCATTCATTTTCAGTGACAAAGAAAGACTAACGCAAGTTTTTAGAAATATTATAGTAAATGCGATTGATTTTGTACAAAAACCTGGAGGGAAAATAGGAATTGGTACAAATATTGTAGATGACGATGTGATTTTTTATGTGAAAGATAATGGAATTGGAATTCCAAAAAATAAACAAGCACTTCTTTTCCAAAAATTCTATCAAACTGATACTTCGTTAGGAAGAAAGCATGGCGGGAATGGACTAGGTTTAGCAATTTGTAAGGGAATAGTAGAGAGACTAGGTGGAAAAATATGGGTTGAAAGTGAAGAAAAGAAGGGAAGTACTTTTTACTTTAGTGTGCCAAAAAATGAAAAAAGGCAGAGTTGATGTTGTCACAATGATTAATCAGATACCTATTGCGGAATCAAAGGATTTTGCAATAAAAAAATTAGAAGAGGAACAACAAAAATTACGAGCTAGTTTGATAACTCTTAGAAAAAAAGTTCAAGATTTGGAACGAGAGAAAGCTGATCTTGAAAATGAACTAAAACTAGCCACTGAGACTATTCAACACTTGAGAGAAATTCATCCAGAGGAAACAACTCGAAAGATTAGATATCACACCATGTGTGAAATAGATCAAGAAGAAACAATTAAGAAAGAATACATTGATTATTTAGAAAAAAAAATATCTCAAATTGAAGGGTCTACCAAAACTGACTGAAAACTCGTAATTTGTATTTTAAGATACAGTCTGAACATTTCCATCAACTAACATGGAAATGGTTTCTAGAACACGATTGAAATCAAACGGTTTATACATTATTTTTAGATTTGGTGTACATTCAAGTCTATCTACTGTTTCTTTTCTTAAATCTGCAGTTATCATCAATATCTTTGCAGTATTGTTGATTTGCCGAATTTTTTCTAATGCATAAAAACCATCATATTCTGGCATCATAACATCCAATAAAACAATATCAGGTCTTGTTTTTTCATATAATTCTACAGCTTGTTTTCCGTCATAGCCTCTACCTAGGACTTTAATTTCTGACATTTCTAGAAAATCTGAAAGCAAGTCTACAATATCAGTACTGTCATCTACTATTATTGCTGTAGTTGGGTCAGAGTTTTTTCTTTCCATTTAATTTCCTTCTATTCCTTTACGTGTTTTCTTCTAATAATTTAAGAGGTGTAATTTTATTTTATTACAAAAGATACAAGACAGTTCCATAATTGATGATAAACTAAAGAATATAATTTTAGTAATTTTTACAAAAACCTTCAAGAAATGTTTCATTTTGTATAATTCTGATTAGTATGTCCTTGTTTTTACATACATTTGATAAAATAGTTGGTCACGCGTTTAATTTGTATGAATTGCTCAAGAATACTTGCTAAGAAATCATTAGGTAATTCTTTGGAAAATTGAGATGGTAAGCGAAAATATAAAACAGTATGTAAAAGAACTTTCTGATATCGAAAAAATATACCGAGATTTGTATGATGAATCACCATTACTTTTTCGAACAATTGATCAAGATGGTGTAATTTTGGATTGTAATAATGCATACTCTGCTGCACTTGGATATTCTAAAGAAGAGGTGATTGGATCCTCGATATTTGATCATATCGCAGACAATGATCTAGCTGCTATGCGTGAATCGTTTCAAACTTGGCGAAAAGATGGAAAAGTCAAGAATAGAGAAGTATGGCTCAAAAGGAAAGATGGAACAATTTTTCCAGCATTAATAAATGCAACATCTTTGTTTGACACAAAGGGCAGACTAATTGGAAGCAATACAGTAATAACAGATATGACTGAAACTCATCAAGCAAGAAAAAAAATTCAAGAAAAAGAGATTCAAATTGAAAATCAGTTAGAAGAATTGCGAAGGTTGACGAAGGCAAAAGGCGAATTTATTACAATGATAACTCACGAGCTAAAAACGCCAATAGTTCCGATGAAAGGTTATTTAGATTTGATCTTAAGAGAAAAATTTGGTCCACTTAGTGATGTACAAAAAGACAAATTAATGATTGTTAAATCAAGCGTGAACAGTCTTCTTTCTCTAGTATCTGATCTGCTAGATGCGCATAAGATGGAGATTGGGCAATTAAAATTAAACAGGGAAAATAATGACTTAGGAAGACTAGCAATAGAAATAATAGATACGATCAAGGCCGATGCTGAAAAAAAACAAATTAACATTGTGCCAGATATTAAGGGAAAAATCATATGTTTTTGTGATAAGAATAGAATATCTCAAGTAATGACCAATGTTCTTTCTAACAGTTTAGATTTTTGTCCAAAAGACACTGGAATAATAACTATCAAAGTATCTGTCGAGGATGATTATGCAAGATTGATGATCAAGGATAATGGAATGGGAATTGACAAAGGAAATGTTGGAAAACTATTCAAGAAATTCTATCAACTTGATACTAGCGCTACAAGAGAACATGGAGGAACAGGACTTGGCTTGTCTATTTGCAAGGGAATAATAGAATCACATGGAGGTCAAATGTGGGCCGAATCTGAGGGTATAGGGAAAGGCCTAGAAATTTACTTTACATTACCTCTTTCAGAAAAGAATTAGAACTAAATCTTAAGTAATTCTTCGTTCTATACTATACATGGAAATAAATCGAGAGCTAGACAATTCTGTTGCAACTCTTCTTACGGGAAAAAACTTTGCATTTGTGGCCACTTTGATGAAAGATGGCTCGCCGCAAATTACTCCTACTTGGATAGATTATGACGGAAAATTCATTCTTATCAATACAGCAGAAGGCAGAGTAAAACAAAAAAACGTTACAAGGGAACCACGAGTTTCACTTTCAATAGTTGATCATAACAATCCATACGATATGGTAACAATACGTGGAAGAGTGACTGAACAAACAAATGTTGGTGCTGATGAACATATAGACAAACTTGCTAAAAGATATCTTGGCGTTGACAAGTATCCATTTAGATCACCTTCTGAAAAAAGAATTATACTAAAAGTAAAATCGGAAAATGTCTTTCACATGAAACCTTGATCAATGCAGATACAAAAAAATCGTAACTGGAAGTCAGCCATCTGAATTAATTATTTTTGTGGAACAATCTTGGCAAATTTCTATTTTTTTTCCCATCTTGTTTGAATATTGGACGTCAAGCTCTCTGTGCATTTTACACATAGAACATAGACCAAAATGCATGAGTAAAGTATTACTTTAGTTTGTAATAGATTTTTAGATGATTTTTGATTCCTGTTTTGTGGTTGCCATAAACGCGCTTTGTACCTATTTTGGTAGAAATGTCCTTTTTGGGTGTAATTTTATGAAATTATGTTCAAGCCAAAACGTGCACAATTTTCAGTACAATGTTTTATAATATTCACAAGCATCATTTAGACAACGTCAAAGTCGCATTTTTTTCATAATTGATTAGAGATCCAAGAGATGTAAAGTATGATTATTCCAAAATACAAACTTTGTATTTATTTTGCAATTGCAGATCGATCTATTTGTACCCATTTGAGACAATACCTTATCTACATGCATATAGGAAATAAAATTAATTGAAAACTAAAATTATATCCTTTTCATTAATTTTTTTTATTATGTTGTCTTCAACCTTGTTTGCAAATGCTGATTCTATTATTCTGCTAAGTCATAATCAAAATGTAACTGAAAATATGGAAAAAATTAAATTGCAAATTAATAGTCATCCAGCTTCACGGGTTCTTGTACTAAATCTTGCAGAAACAGTTGGAGTAAATACATATGATGATCCAGGCCAAAATCCTCAAAGCGGATTATATCAACAATCCGAATCACATAAAAAACTTGACTTGTTTGACGCCCTAGTAATAACTGATAGAACACTTGATCAAAATACAATCAGTCTGATTAAGGATAACTCTGATAGAATAGTTATACTTGATAGAATTTCAAGTGTAGATAGAATCAAGATTAATGGAAGGTCAATTCGTGTAGACAGTATTCCAATCTTGCAACAAGATTATTTCGAATCAAATCCTAAGGAAATATTTCAACAAACTATTATCGACAAGCTAGAAATCCTCCCAAAGAACTTGATTTCAGTTATTCAGATGCCTGTGGCTAATGAACAAAATTCAATATTTCACATCAAAAAAGACTTGAAAAATGACACGTGGGTTTTAATGCCTCATGTCTTCTCAACTTATGATTTACCAATAATTTTGTTGTTAGTACCTCTTTCAGGTTTTATCTTGATTAGAGGCAACTATGAAAAAATTTACTCAAAATCAAGACAACCTCTTTCTTTTTGTTTTATTTTTATCATAATTGTGTATGTAGCAATTGCCCCTCTTTCAATATCTGATAACTATTGGGGCCTCGCATTTGGGGAGCGATTTAACAATATCAATTCACAAACCATTCCACCACAGAATGTTACACAAACTATCTCACGGGATATACAATCATCTAACTCTAGTCAAATAGACACTATCCCTGATCTTGCTGCCAAACTAGACAAGCTTGTTTCGGCGGGTAAAGTCGACGAGGCATTAAAATTGGCAAACCTAATTAATGCTCTAAAAGACCAAGAAAAAACTCAAGTTTCTAAAATGCCAATTACACAATCACTTAATCATACAAATAGCTCACAAACCATTCCATCACAGAATGTTACACAAGTCATTCCA
>CAZHDX010000008.1:17627-19906 GCA_964531195.1 uncultured Nitrosopumilaceae archaeon | reverse complement strand
TGAAAATAGGTCTTATAATACATGTGATAAATTCCCTTCAGCCCTTTTGTCTTTTGGCTTGCGATAATGTCAGCAGGTTTGATAAACTATCTTTTTTGTGGACTTCATTGCTAAAGACATTACATTTTCAAGACATTCTCTGCATAACAAAAGATTTTCTCTCCTGCTGACTTCTACATCAGAGGCCAGACAGACATGGCATAATTCTGTCATTATTTAAACATTTGATCTTCATTACGTTTAACTGTTGCTTACAAATGTTCAGTAATTGTGAGTCTGTCATAATAATTTGGATTATGGTTTTTCCGATCTGTTTTTAAGATTTTTTTTATCATTTAAAATCATCGTCGTTTTTCTATTTTTATTCTACAATCTATTGGGATTTTGACGGATCGATCACTTTGCCAAGAAAAAGGATTAATCCTGTTTTATCATCTTGGATTAAAAATATGAAAGGATGATCAGCCCTGAAAGTTTCTTGAGGCATCTCTATACTTGTTTCGGTGATAACTATGCCAGTAGCAGCTGCAGCCTCTGTACCTTTTTCATCAACTGCAACATATGCTTTATGAAATACACCGGTAACATACAGATCTTTTTTACCATCAATACCTTCAAAGTCAGCAGAATTAGGATCAAATGATGTAGGCATTCCCATTTCACCAAGATTTCCTACAAGTGAATATCCTGTTTCTAGTTTGAATTTTGGAAGATAGAGATTTACTTCTTTATCTTCCATCTTTGTCCTCCACTGGTTGAGGTTTTCTACTGACAACTCCTTTTCCACGGATTGAAGGTCATTGTTTTTTGGAAGTAATACTAGCATTGATAGATCGTCTCCTTTATACGGTATCTGTAGAATCTGCAAGTCACTAGTAGATGTGTAATTGAAATGTTTTTGTAAATTCATTAGTGGTGCCTTGACTGCTTCTTTATCTGAAATTTTGAAATCATCTTCTTGTGTTACATTTGCATTAAATTGATTGGTCCAATTTCCTAAAAAGTAAACAGCGTTTGTAATTACAGCTCTTGTTCTATCATCAAGTGAGCCCTCAGGAAGAAGATCTTTTATCTTGTCTCTTGTCTTGTTTTCAACCCAGCTGTTTATTGTTTTACGCGATTCTTCAGTGTGAGTTTTAAAATCAAGGTTTTCGGTCTTGGCAAGATAATATGTGCTTGCAATCTTTTGGTATTCTGGAAGGATTGTAAAATCATTCTGTACCCATAAAGCGTTTGCAGTATTTAGGATGTAATTTGGAGATGGTTTGTTCAGAGAAGAAATTATCATGTGTGTATAGTTTCTTCTCATATTGTCGTCTTGAGTGAAATGAAAGACTGATTTTATTTCATCTTGTGTTGTACCTCTTGCTCCTTCATACAAAATTGAAAATGCACTTGAGATGCTGTATGGTGAAAAAAACGCGTTTTCCTGTTTTCCTGCAGCAAGATTTGAAAACATATCAAAGGCAAACATGTTGTTTCCATTAACTACATCAGTAATCGAACTAGGTTCAGGTTTTGTTGGCTGCGCTTGACTACCAACAAGAATAGATGAGTTGGTGATTTCGTCAATTTTTTGTTCTAACTCTTCCAATGTTTTAGGTCCTGCATTTCCATAATTGTAAATTGATTTTTTTTCATTGTCTATCATAACAGTAGTAATAGCAGCTGGCATATCAGTTGCCTCTGCATCATACCTGTCATTTAGCGAAAAATAATTAATACCATAAATCATGATAACCAATTTTTTTACTTCATCTGACGAGATTTCATAGGTCTTGGTTCCATTTGTTTGAACAAAGCGAATCCCTTCATAATGTACTGTTCCATCTCCGAAAATAGATACAGAATAGATCGGACAAGCTCCAAAACACGCCGTTCTTTCAAGCTTGATTGTCACTTTATTCAGATCAGTAGGAATCGAGACAGACCAAGTTGCAGTTGCCCACCCTCTATTGATAAGCTTTGTTTGCGTTTCTTGTTTTACGCAAATCGGAGAATTTTCTTTTATCTTGAATATTAGATGCAATCCAGCTTGACAAATAACATCCTTTGGTAGAGTCCCATTTTGTACTTGCATTCTTGGCGATTGGTATTCTCCAACTGCGGTAGATGATAGGAAAACTAATGAAAATATAACAATGGCAAGTTGTACCGTTACAATTTTTGAGATTTCCATTACAACTTGTTAATGCCTTTGAGATTAATAGGGATTGATTAAACTTGGATTTAACTAAATTTTAATTTTATTCAGAAAGTTCCTGATCCTGAACCACTAC
>CAZHDX010000008.1:0-17527 GCA_964531195.1 uncultured Nitrosopumilaceae archaeon | reverse complement strand
CAGAACCTGAACCACTACCAGAACCTGAACCACTACCAGAACCTGAACCACTACCAGAACCTGAACCACTACCGCATGTGAATTGGATAGTCTTTACTGTTGTAGTTTTACCTGTATTTGGATTGGTTACTTTGTATTCGTATTCAGATTTGCAATAATTGAAGCTAACAGATTCCTTGGGTAGATCACCTGAGCTAGAACCGCCAGGTTGTATCCCAGATATTATTACATCACTAAATACATATTTTTTATAGCATGACTTGTCTCCAGTATCTCTGCAAATCTCCATTGTTATTTCTTGTATGTGTTCTCCGCTTGAGCATGCAGAAAATAACTTTGGTGAGGCAACGTCTACCACATGCACAAAGCTGATATCCAAAATATTAGACCTGTTAGATGAACTAACAGAGCTCGAACATGTAGAATGATTTTTTTGAGATTCACCATGATTAAAAGATAAAACATCAATCCAATCTTTGTGCTTGTCATCTGTTGATTGACCAGGTATTCCATCGATATTCATAAAGATGTCAGGTCCTGCAAGACCTGCTGAAAAATTTACTGTACCAAGCAAAAACCCACCAGCTACTATTGAGGATGCTATTAACACAAGATTTGCTATCTTGATCAACGACATTAATAGGAACTACAAGTATTTACGCATGATGAGACAAGCATCTATTTCTCCTGTATTATGTATTAAAAATTTGCGTTTCTTTAATTCTTATAAAAGTGAAGTAGGTGCTAAATATTTTGTATGCATTTACACCAACATTGAAAAAAAATGTAACTATTACATTAGCTGTAATATGTTTCGCAGCAGTCTCAGCAATAGCATATGGACTATTTAGTTTCAATTCACCAATTCAAGCTAAATTGGATCAAGATCAATTATCGACTTATTCGGACAAGCTTGTTGTAATAAAGGGATATGATGGAGCACTGCAAACATTCGTCATAACTCAGCCTGAATTTACTGCAATACAACCAGATCTTATAGATTCATCATCAGATACAAACGACCCTGTAAATGGTACATTAGAAAATGTTGAAGATTTCCTTCTCCTACACTCAAATTCAGGATAATTCTGGGAAAATAAAAAATAAATAATAATTAGAATTCAGAATGTATTTGTTTTAATTCATAATATCGAGTGTTATTGGTTTTATGAAAAGATAACAAAGAATTGTTATTCATTAACTGCAAATGACATTCAACTTATGAACAGAATCAAAACAAATAAAAGCAATTATGGAAAATTTTTCCATCAGTATTAAACACTTTCTATACCATAATTCTAATGAAAGTGAAGTAGGTGCTAAATATTTTGAAAACAAATTTAACGCTATGAGAAAAGCGGTAACGGCTGTCATTATTTTGGCCTTTGTAATAGCTTCGGCTGCGGTATATGGTCTGTTTAATCTAAATTCAGCAATAAATGCTAAACCGGATACATCACAATTATCGAATTATTCTGCATATGTAGGATCATTAAAACCACAGATTAGCTCAATAAATAATAGTATATCTTCACTAGGTGGACTAAAAAGCGATATTTCTGATATCAGGGGAAAATTGTCGGATCTTGAATCAAAGATAAGCCAACAATCTACTCAGACTGCAAAACCAGTAGCTATTCTTGACAGAACAACATATATTCAAGGGGATACTGTATACATTATAGCTGCTGGTCTTGAACCTCAAAGTACTGTTCAAGTACAATTACTTGATTCCAATGGAAATGTACTAAACCAAGCACAAACTAGATCAGATTCATCAGGAAAGATAACTTACGATTTTCCAGTTTCTAGTACACAAACTTCTGGAAGGTATCAAATTAAAATAATTTCAGGGCAATTTTCAGTATCTCAGCCAATTACGGTCACACGAACTCAACCTATACAGACTCCACCCACCATTTATCCATTGACTGCAGGAGTAGACAAGTCGATTTATCTAAGAGGTGACCTAGTTCGCATATCGGGCATGGGAGCACCAGTAACTACAGTTAATGCTGTATTTACAAGCCCATCTGGAAAGTCTTATGTTGCTTCTACCACAACAAGCTCGAATGGCGCTTACCAGCTCTCCTTTGTAATTGGACCATCATTTGAGACAGGATATTGGAATGTAAACGTAACAAATGAGGGACAAACTAAAGGATTGTACTCATTCTATGTTGCATCCGACACAACAAATTCTGGTTCATTTTCAGTCCAGACTAACAAAATGTTTTACAACAGAGGAGAACAAATCCAGATCACCGGCACGGGTACACCATTTACAACTGTCAACTCCGTTTTAACAAGCCCATCTGGTAAGACCTTTGTCATGTCTACTAATGTAGGCTCTGATGGTTCTTATCAACTCTCATACTCCACGACATCTTTTGAGATAGGATATTGGAATCTTGACGTGACAAACGGAGGAGAAGGAAAAGAATTTTCCATTTATGTTGGCGCCAGCGGGTCAAGTTCAAGTTCTTCGTTTACTGCCCAAACTGACAAAACAATTTACCCAAAAGGAAGCCAGATTAATATCCAAGGTGTAGCACAACCTTACTCATCTGTAGATGCCATAATGAAAAGCCCCTCTGGCGTTACGTATGGAGTTAGTACCAACACAGGCATTGATGGTTCGTATTCACTTTCCTTCCCAACGTCATCTTCATATGAAACAGGAAATTGGTCTATCACAATCTCTAATTTGTCAATGGCCAAAGTAATCTCTGTATTTTTGGAACCATAAACCCATTTTAATCAAAATAGAGAGGATAACGATGAAAAAAAATATCATATTTTATATAGTATTCGCTTTATTATTTACAATAACATTAGTTCAGGCTAATGCTCAAAGTGATAGGAATGAAATCCATGTTGGTAATTCGACTTTGTGGGTAGAACTTTTTAATGACAAAGTGTACGTCACCAATCCTACGGATGGAAAAATTGCAGTAATTGATGAACTTTCAAACAAGCTTATCGGTGAGATAGATGCGGGAAAGGGTGTGATATTGTTTGAACCAGTAAAAGACAAAAACAAAATTTATGCAACATATGACTCTAACAACAAAGTGTCTGTTTTTGATTTGACAAGTTTTTCAAAAATAAAGGATATTGATTTGGGACATTCTGTTACTACTCAATCTAACAATTTGCTTTCGTACGAAAAAATGCCAGATCCTTATGTTAAATTTCCAACAAATGGAATAGGATTGGCCTACGATCCTAATAATGAAATGCTTTACGTAGTTCAATCTGGTGTGAATCGTGTTGATGTTATTGATACTAGACAGGATGTCCCTGTTAAAACAATACCAGTGGGCACTACACCTGTTTTAATAAAAATTGATCAAGAAACTAACAAAGGGTATGTAACAAATTGGGAATCAAATGATATTTCAGTAATAGACCTTAACTCTAATAACGTTACAGCAAGTCTGAAGATAGGTTCTGTTCCCAATCAGATGGCCATCGATCCAATAAATGAAAAATTGTACGTCACCAACCACGCCTCCCCAAATGTGTCAGTAATTGACTTAAAAAATCAAACTATCGTAAAAGAGATTCAACTATTAGGTCCCACACATTCCATTGTCTTTGATCCAAAAAAAGATTTGATGTATGTAACTTATGTCCCGACCAGTCCTACAACGGGACCAAATTCTTTCATAAATAGAATAGAGCTCATTGATACTACAAATGATACTCTTGTCGGCGGGTATGATATTTCAGCCAACCCATTTTCTACTGCAATTGATGCTGATAAGCAAAGATTATTTGGCACCATATATTCAAACGGCACTCTAGTCAATTTAGATATATCAAAAGATCCAAGATATTCTGCACCTGTGCCAGAATTTGACACGATTGTTACTTTGGTATTATTGATTTCCATAATTTCAATGATTGCGATTGTAAAGTTCAGATCTACAATAATTTTTAATTTTAAAAAATAATACAACAAACAAGAAGAACATTGTTTTGAGTAATTATTGCAGATTCAAGAATGATTCTCACTGATAAAATAGTCGTGAGTTTTATTTATAATAAAAACCAGAATTAAGGATGTCTCACGGTACATTTTTAAATTTATAATTTATAATTAGTTGTATGTTTTATGCGGTTTTAGTATACGTTGTTACACAATTAATGGGTGAAAGAGGAGGTATTGGAAGAGCGTTTTTAACTTCTATAGTAGGTGCTATCGTTTATTCAATAGCATATGCTCTTTTAGGAAATGGGCTGGTGGCAGCGATAGTTGGAGGAATCGTTTGGTTGATTGCTTTACAAGTATTATACAACATTGGCTGGCTCAGATCTCTTATAACTGCAGTACTGATTTGGATAGCTGTGACAATTGTTGGATTTGTCCTGCCCACTCTGCCAGGACCAGTGTAGTATATGCACAAAAATCACTCCATCATTATGGGAAAAATAGCTAAACCGTTTTTGAAGCTGGCTTGGGTGTGTATTTACCTAGTATGGTCCATTCTAGACTCTCATTATTTTGGACTCTGAATCTGGCTGGCAATTACAAGTAATATCAGTGAAGCTACTATCATGCTAAACCACTTTAAATTTTTTTTTATTAAAAAAAGGATTTGTTGATTGGACATTGTTTTGTTCCAAAATGCGAAGCCTTCTTGTTTTTGATGCATTTCCGATTCGCCCAATTGTCATCAAAGCCGCTGATAAAAAATAGTATTGTTTTGTATATCATGAAGATAATTCTCTTTCAAGACTGTGTAACCTCTCTATTCTCTTATATGTAAGAGGATGTGTCCTGAAGAGCTCACCAAATTTGCTCCATGAGCTTGTCCTTTCTTTACTCATTGCTTCCATGAGCTCACTGTCTGAAAGTAGATGATCCTTGTAATAAGAAGAGAAACGGGAAACCTCAGAGCTTGCAATCTCTGGATCAACTGCATAAAAATATCTAAGCGATGAATTTTTCTCTGGTTGTTTTTTTACTGCAATGCGGTAGGTAATCTTTGCTAATGCACTTGCCAAAATACTTGGCCTCATTTGGTGTCCACCAAAGTCATCAGCATAGGACTCACGTAGTCTTGAAAAATACAAAATCAAAAGATTTGTGATAAAATAAATTGCAAAAGCACCAATTCCAATTAGGGCTGAAGCTCCTCCTCTGTCTCTATTAGAGCGTCCAAAGATTGTAGATATTGCAATATAATATGCAATCATTGGAATTACTGAAACCAGAGTCATTACAACCATGTCATTGTGCTTGATATGTCCTACCTCATGAGAGATTACTGCCTTGACTTCCTCTTGTGATAAAGTGCTAAGCAATCCTTCTGTGATTGCAAGTGTTGCAGAGTTGTTTGTTCTGCCAAAGCAAAACGCATTTGGTACAGGGGTTTGAGCAATCATTATCTTTGGAATTTTGACCTTGTTTGCAATACAGACCTGAGCTACAGTTTCCTCAATCCAACTCTCTCCTGGATTTAGAGGGCGCAATCTAGAAGTCCATTTTATAATCATAGGTCCGATATACCACTGGATAATTCCCATCACAATTCCCATTGCAATAATTGAATAGATTCCAATATCAAAATAAGTGCCCACTGCAACTAGCAATCCAAAAAATAATCCAAATACCAAAACCAAAGTAAGCCCCATTGGTGCAATGAGGTTCAATGCCATGATATTAAATTAGACTATCCCAAATATAATTTAGCTTAGCATCCCGTTTTGCATCTAAATTAATAAACTACTGTGATGGCATATGGCTGATTTCCTGTAGAAAAGAGTTGAGATGAACCAAACTTACTATTGCCTGTTCCTAGTGCTACTGCCACAGTTTGGCTGGAGTATCATCACTATAAGCTTCTCAACTATTTATTGATGATTTCATTTTCTAAAATATAGGTAAAGATTGAAAAGAATATTCCCCTCTGAAAGGTTATGAAAGGATCAAAAGACATTGACTCGTACATTAGAACAACGCCAAGAAATATTCGACCAAAGCTTGTAATGCTTCGTAAAATTATCAAAGCTGCCGCACCCAAATCAAAAGAGCATATCAGCTACGGAATGCCTTATTACAGCTATTACGGGCGGTTAGTCTATTTTGCTGCTTTCAAAAAACACATCGGACTTTATCTCCCTACTCCAGTCATAGAGGAACATAAAAAAGAATTAAAAAATTATGAAACCTCAAAGGCTACCGTTAGACTTCCTATTGACAAACCTCTTCCCATTGCATTGATCAAAAAGCTAATTAAAGCTCGAATGAAAAAAAATGAAAATATTAAAAAGAAAAAATAATCTGATTAAGCACAATTTTATCAAATCTAAACAACAATAATTCATTATATGTGATGGCTCAGGACGTATTTTCCAAGTATAATGGATGGGCTTTGCGCCCTCCTCTTGGAATTTTGTCTTTTGACATCTTACTTGCAATTAGTGTTTCTGCCATTTCGACAGCACGCTTTACAAGATCCTTGACTCCCTCACGCAGCTCTTTGCTGTTATTTACAGATTTTATGTTGTTTTCCATATCTTCTGCAGTCCAACCACGAGAATGAGCAATGTAAGAATATGGAGGAAAGACAAATCCAAGTTCAGAAAAAAATCCTAACATTTGCCCTGCTACAGCTTGCACATTGTCCTGTCCACCAGTAATAATAAATGCTGCGACTTTGTTTTGAATCAAAAATTTGTTATTAATTGTAATTTGGTTTTGAATACAATTCATTCGCTCTATCATTTTGTGATACAACGAGCTGGCTGCACCCCATCTAATTGGAGTTGCAACAATTACGACGTCTGCCCAATGTACCAGCGCTTCGTATACCTGTACTAGCTGATCTGTTTCATCCATCTGAGTAATGGAACAAAGCCATGTACATGCATGTGCACTTTTTGAGTAATACCCCTCGCAATTACGGAACTTTAAATCATTTAATCTAATTAGCATCGTTTGAGCTCCAAGCAAAGATTTGGCGTGATCAATTGCTATCTCAAGTAGTTTGTCAGAGGTAGAATATCTTGGATTTTTAGAATCCATTGCAGTAGTGGAAATGCCTACTACGCGGATTGATCCTTGTTCTCTCTTGATTGGTCTTTCAAGGGGATGTGGTGGATGAGGAGACTTGTGTCTTGCAGTCAAGGGATCTAAATTGATATACAAATTGTCATTTTTTATTTTCAATTCGTATTGTGGTATCCTATCTTCCTCGAACCCGGGTTCGCCAATTCCATTTTGTCTATTAAATTTCCAATTATGCCAAGGACATGTGATATAATCTCCATCTAATCTGCCTTGACCAAGAGGGCCTCCAACATGGTTGCAAACTCCGGAAACTGCACCAAATTCATTGTCTTGGTAAGAAAGTGCAATTTTGATTGTCCCAATTACTAGTTCACGGAGTGATGGGTCTTTAAGCGAATTTATTGGACCTAAATTGTGCCATTTTTCTTTAGACAATTCTTCTTTTCCTCAATTAATTATCAACCCTAGTGGATTTCAATGTGTCCATTTACTATTCTAAAATTTTGCAGGCTAGACCTTTTCAAATTTGCAAGATAACGCTTTGGGATGGTTAAAAAATGTCTAATTTTAGTACTTTAACTTTGTGTAGAAATCTTACTGATCTGTGATGCCAGATCATTAAATGCAATATTTACAATAAAAACGTAAAGTGAAGAAAAAAGCAATTACAATTGTATTGTTTATTTTAGCATTATCACTTGCTATTCCATTTGGAGCTCATTCATTTGCTGTAACATCCCCTATAGCATCAAATGATTCATACAGTGTAAATGAAAACAATATTCTTGGTATTACTGCAAACGGAATCTTATCAAACGATACTCCACCTAGTGGTAAAACTTTGAGTGCAGTGCTTGTTGGCAACGTACAAAATGGTGTTTTGAATTTAAATTCAAATGGCAATTTCATTTACATTCCAAACACAAGCTTTCATGGAAGTGATAGTTTTAGATACTTTGCAAATGATGGCCAATCAAGTAGCAACATTGCAACTGTAACTATCACGGTCAACGCAGCAAATAATCCGCCAATAGCAAAAGATGATTCATTTGCAGCAGATGAGAATGCAACCCTCAACAAAGGTGGAAAAGGAGTTTTAGCTAATGATACTGATGCTGATGGAAATACAATTACTGCAAGTGTTGTCACGGCACCACAAAATGGCGCACTAGTACTGAATCCAAATGGAAGTTTTACTTATTCACCTCACTCCAACTTCCATGGGTTGGATTCGTTTTCATACAAAGCAAATGACGGTATTGCTAATAGCAATGTGGCCACCGTCTCAATTACTGTCAATCAAATAACTTCATCTTCATCTAATAATCCTATATTTCAATTAATAGCGCAGATCCAGAACTTGTTTTCCAAATTGGCAGGCTTAGAGCAAAAAATCAATACACTTCAAGAGAAAAATGACGCACTAGAAAAACGTGTTACTCAACTAGAAAAATTAATTCCTGTTCATGGAACAAATGCAACAAGTATCAGTAATGGCGAACATGACGATGATGAAAAAGACAACGATGACAATGGAAATCATGGAAATCATGGAAATAGTGACAATCCTGAGAACAAGGGCGAGCATGGAAACCAGAATAAACAAAACGAGAATAACGATTAGATCCATCCGAGTTTTTTAATACATTATTTCGTGATCTCAAATTCAAAAATTATTAAATTTTTTATTTTTGATAGCACTCTCTAACGGATCAAGTATAAAATGATTAACTACCAAATTTGGAAATGCTAGATCATTAAATAAAATCTGTAAGTAGATATCATGACACACAAGTAAATTTTAATCATCAAAAATTATCATGTAATAATGTCTGGGTTGGATACACTAATCGCAAAGTCAATGGATTTCACAATAAAAGAAAATCTAGGTAAAAATACTTTATACAAAGTAGAACAGAGGCTTTTTGAGAAATACGGAATTAATCTTTCACAATCAATACAGGATTTTGCCAAGCTGGATACTATCTTAAGAGAATTTTTTGGAGATGGCGCAGAAGGAATGGAAAGACAATTCTTAGAAAATGTAGTCAAAATCGAGGAGACTAAGTACCACGAACCAAATTGGGTCACAATAGAAGATCCTACGCTTGCCAAGCTAATATTGGAATCACTTGGAGATCCTGACAAGAAAAACATATTGAATGCGATAATAGATGAGCCAAAAATTATCTCACAAATTCTTGAAGCTACACAGCTGCCACAGACATCAGGATATAGAAAAGTAAAATCGTTAATTGATAGTGGTTTGTTGACTATTCATGGATATGTGATGACTCCAGATAGGAAAAAGGTAAACAAGTACAAGTCAATATTTGAAAACGTAACTATAAACATTGTAAAAAACAAGATAATCGTTAAAGTACTTGTTGGCAAAAAATCATTGGAAGAAAGTTCGCTAATTCAAGTAATCTGTTGCAAATAATCTCGTCCTAAAGTTCGCAGCAATTCTGATTAGTAAAGTTTGGTGGCTTTTACTGTCAGATTCACTACGATCAAATAGATTGCAAAAGAAACTACTGCCGACATAATAGAAGAAAGATACGGTTGGTAGCTTTGGACAAGCAAGTAATCAAGCGAAAACCACCTTAAAACGGTATAAACAATTTCTCCGACACCAAGTGAGGTCATTATCTTTATCAGATCTTTTCTTAATCTAGGCCAATCTATTTCACCATTTTCAAGCTTGTATTCTTTTCTGTTATCAAGAGAATAGAGTAATCCAAAGAAGGAAAAATATACAGAATACTCTGCAACCATTGTAATAGAGGTATTAAGATAGCTGACAGATTGTGAAAGCAATTCCGAGGTAATTGCAGCAATTATCTCTGCTGCGACAAATGCAAAAAAGAGATTTTTGTTTAATGCAAGATATTCCTTGTATTTGCTTCTTTTTTCTCTCATTAAAAATAGTATTAATTCTTAAAGATAAATCTTCAGCTATACTTTATTTCCGAATTTTATTACTGACGTGTTCACAAAAATTTTTCTAATCACAATTTAGAATAATCAGTTTTATATCATTTTTTAGCTAAATCCTATCAAAACAGTTAAAATTATCGGTTACATAATAACAAAATATTGGTAAAACCAATTCCCGACGGATATCACTCAGTGACCATGACTCTCACAGTACGTAGCGCTGCAGCTGCAATTGAATTTTACAAAAAGGCATTTGGGGCTCAAGAGATAATGAGATTTCCAGGTCCAGATGGAAAAGGCATAATGCATGCCGAAGTCAAGATTGGTGATTCTAGAATCATGGTAAATGATGAAATGCCTCAAATGGGAGCTCTCTCGCCTCAATCAGTGGGAGGAGCAAGCAGTGGAATATTTCTGTATGTTGAAAACGCAGACGATGTTTTCAAAAAAGCTGTCGCAGCAGGTGCAAAGGTAACAATGCCAATAATGGATGCTTTCTGGGGTGATAGATGTGGAGGTATTGAAGATCCGTTTGGGCACAAGTGGACCATATCCACGCATAAAAAAGACATGTCTCTTGAAGAGATGAAAAGAGCAGGAGACGAATTTAGGAAATCAACAAAAAAATAAAATCTTAAACATTTAAAATTTTATAAGATTATTTACATCGAGTTACGACAATTTTTTCTTTCTTGGTGGTTCTTCTCTTCTTTTAATTACCCACTTGTCTAATTGTTCTAAAATCTTTCCAAGATCTTTTGCCTGTTTTGTAAGACTATATTCTACGCGGAGGGGGACTTCGGCAAAGATTTTTTTTGATATCAGTCCCTCTTTCTCAAGATCATGTAATCTATCAGATAGTACTGTGTTACTTATTTCTGGCAGAGTCTTTTTGAATTCATTGAATCTAGTTGCCTCTTTCTCGGTCAGCTTTTTTAAAATCAACAATGCCCATGCTTTTCCAAGAACACTCCAGATTTCATCTACTTGGCACTCTATCTCATTTTTCATTCTTGTCTTGCTTAGTTCGGATTCCATGTCTAGTAACAAAATACTATCATGTTATAAAAAGTGCTTGAGAGGGTTTGATTTTTAGAATTATGGCTAAAATCAATTCTAAAAATCAATTTTTCCCATTCTCCCGGTTTGGTAATCTAGTATTGCTTGGCTTATCTCTTGCTCAGTATTCATGACAAATGGTCCATATCGAACAATTGGTTCACCAATTGGGGCTCCAGCAATTAAGAGCAGATTCAAGGGAATCGATGTCTTATCTGCTGCTTTGATTACTATTTGATTTCCGTCTTTCTTAAAGAGGACGACCTGTCCTTTATGAGCTAATCTTTGTTCTGATCCAAAAAGTCCTTCTCCATCTATAACATAAGCAAATGCATTATAGTTTTGCGGAACAGTTTGTGCTATCTCTATTCCTGGTTGTAATATGTAATGCAAGTAAATAATTGGAGTTTTAGTATCAATTACAGCAGTTTTTCCCATTGCTTCTCCCGCAATTACTTTTACCGTTACTTCATTGCTCTTTGCTATTGGGATTTTGTTTGCAGGTACATCTTGATATCTGGGTTTTGTCATCTTTTCTTTTTTTGGCAAGTTTACCCAAAGCTGAAAGCCATGAAGTATACCACCCTTTTGTGAAAATTCTTTTTCTGGCATTTCCGAATGAATTACGCCAGAACCAGCTGTCATCCACTGGACGTCGCCTGCCATTAACTTTCCAGAATGACCTTCGGAATCTTTGTGCTCGAAGACGCCGTCGATCATATATGTGACTGTTTCAAAACCTCTATGCGGATGATCAGGCGCGCCTTTTGCCTCTCCAGCAGCATAGTTGACTGGTCCCATCTCATCAAGCAATAGAAATGGATCAAATTCCCTCAAGTTAGAATTTGGGAATGCCCTATGCACTACAAATCCTTCTCCTTCCGATGTAGTTTTAGCAGTTATTACTTGAGATACTGACCGATCCTCTTTTGAACCATGTCCCTCTTTTTCTAGATTTTGGTTATGTGTTATGTTTTGATTCACAGTATAGTATACACAGTATGTTATTTAAATCTAGTAGTAATTTAATACTTAGTAGGATAATTTAACCATACTTAGTAAGAAAATCATTACTAACTCGCAATTTTATTTTGTAAAACAACTGCAACGCTTAGACAAATGGCTGCTACAACCAATCAACTTGTGATCTTTGCAACCACAAAGTACGCATTTTTTCTCCATGATCTATAATTCAATGAGCACTCTATTATCTATTGGGAGTCTGGGATCACATTATAAAATTCCAGATTTAATTGGACTCGTAAGAGTAGTATAACATTCATCTAGTAACTTTGCATATCTTTTAGCATCATATCTTCCATCAGACATTTTCAGTGGAGTGGATCTTTTTCTCTTTCTTGAATAGTCTGTAATAACATATTGGAATCTTTGGCCTGATTTTATAAATTCTCCTTCTTCTCTTAGCTGCCAGATGGCATCTTTTTGTAGTGAATTTACCTTATACTTGATTGCATCCTTTGATGCACTTATGGTAAATGCAAGATCTTCAACAGGCACCTTTTTTTCGTTCAAGAGATCAAGATATTTGTCACGTATCTGTTTGACTTGTGGTAGTAGTCCTTGTAGCTCATCCTTGTTTGCAGTTGAATAAAGTTCAAGAACCTCCTTTTGAAACTCTTTGAAAAACTGTGGTGTATCATGTCGTCGTAATTCAATACCGCGATACTTTAGTTCTCCGTCCTCAAATGCTCCAAAGTACCTGTTTGCAACAGGCAACATCTCATCTTCTTTTGAATGTAAAAAGACTAGCCACTTGTATACATCAAGCGACATTTCAAACCCAGTCTCTTCCTCAATTGTTTCCTTCAGCTTTCGCATCTCTTCTTTTGTCGCACCTTTTTTATATAGCCAAAGTGAGTCAACTATCCCGTGCAGTACACGAAATCCATTTTTTTCTGAGATTCTGACTGCCTGCATAAGTATTTGCCGTGCAAACGCACAGACTGCCATATGTGCATCAATTCTTCCAAATTTTGCATTGTTAAATCCAAGATATCCAAACGATGTCACCAATATCCATTTTAGTGCATTCTTGCGTGCATCGTAGATTTTGTTGTGTGGAAGTTTTCTCAAAAGTTTACTATACATACTTCTTTTTTCAAGCAAATCTACAAGGGATTTTGGAACAATGCCACGTCTTGAACAAATGTTGTATCCAAGCTCGGGAACTTTGTTTTTAGAATTAGGACAACAGCTGCAAAGAATTGTCTCTGCTGAAATGTTCTTTTTTTCCATTATGCTGCCAAACAAAGATGCAAAGTCAAGCTCTGCTACGTTGTCAAAGACTCCGACTTCTGGTTCAAAGACAAGACCTCCTCTGTCTCCAATCAAAAGATCCCATCGTGTCTTAAAGGCCTCTGCCATGATAGGCCTCCAAGGAATCAACAAGTCATTTCTTGTTGCCTTGTAAAATTGCAACGAGCTCATGCATTTTCCAATGGATGCTCTTACTGCCGTCTGCATAGGGAGCCTGCATAATCGTGCTATTTCATACAGGCCGTGAATATCAGAATCATCATTCCAGATAAAGCAGGATTTTTTGTCAATATGGATTCGTCCCTGTAGGTTGACTGCAGATGGTTTGTAGTACATCTTGCCGTACGAAAAATATGATGTTCCCTCTCTTTTTGGCCTCAAAAGAGCTGTTTTTTCTCGTCCCAGCACTAGGCTTTGTGATATGTTATTTTTTTCTGCTCGGTGGATAAGATAGGGAAGATCAAACGAATCTCCTCCATCTGTGAAGACAAGATCTGGATCATGTTTTTTGATTTCATTTACAAATTCTAAAATTAGATCAGCTTCACTTGTTGATTTTATTTGAATGTCATTTATTGTGATATAATCAATCTTGTCTGAAAATTTTGCAAGCTTGTCTTGTTTTTGTGGATTTACTTTGATTTCGATTTTGTTTAGTCTTGGAAGTTCATAATCTGTTGACATGATGTTGTCGTTTGGAGACCAGTTGTTTTTTGATACACGAAACTGACCAAATGGAAATATGTCTTTTTCATAAAAATAAAGCTGAGCCGATGACACATCAACGTTGTATAATCGAAAAATTCCAAATTTTTCTATACTGTCAATTGTTCTTGCAAGTTTGATCATATCTGATGAGTTGTCAAGTTGCAACTGTAGTACTTGGGACATGTCAAGATCAGTTACCTTTTCAAACTTTTTTACAAATGATGCATTTTTGATGTATCTTGAAATTTTTTTATTTGAAGCTAGTAACTCTAATTTGTATTTATCATCACATGCAACAAATATTGATGAGGTCCATGCGTCTTCAATTCTTTGAATGTCATTTTTAGTCTTAATCCATGATACCATCTTATCTTTGACATGATAAGTATCAAAGAGCCATCCGTTGATCATTTTTTATTTTATCAAGTAGAAACTCGATCAATTCTTGCTGTGAAAGTATGATTGACATTAGCAGAGAATCTGTTGGAAACAAATCTCCTTTTTTGTTGATTGCTTCTACATATTTGTAACCGCGGTTTAGCATTTGTTTGAATATCTTCCTGTCCTCTGCTCTGAGGCCGTCTGCAAATCCATTCCAAGACTCGATTTCCTTTGCAAGTATGTCATCTTTAGGAAAAAGTGACATTTTTTCTCCTCATGATGTATAGAATTTGCTTGTAATGGTGAAGTGTTATAGCCATGAGAATCGACTGGATGCGAATTGGCCTGCATGAGAGCATACAAGCTGAGATGTAGAGCCTTGAAATAATAAATACCCTGTCAAAGCCAGTCTTGCCTTTTGTATCCAGTGCAGCTCGGAATTGCCTCCATAATATTTTTTCATGCGATAATGCTATTCTAAATGACGGTAATGTTCTGCCCACATAAATCACCGTTGTGGTATTGATTCAAGCTCTGATTCCATTATCTGAACTGATTCTCTATTATCTACTTGGATCAATACTCTATGTTGGAGTTTTGTTATTGTAATTATTTTGTCAAAGAGCTTGTATATCATTCCATCATATTGTGTTGGCTTTGATATTGATACAATTGTTATACGTTCTTGTATCTGTGAAATTGAATCCATGATATCTTGTAATATCAACTTGGCTTCGTTTTTGTCAAGAAAAGGATCATCTGAAAACATATACAAAAGATCAGACACAACTAGAAGCTTTGCATCATGTTTTGATATGACATTTTGTAATTCATATGTTACAAGATTTGAGAGCTGGTGTATAGTAAATGCTCTTGATGTGATTATTTTTGATAATGCATCATGGACATGTAATCCATATTGCCGTGCAAAATTTATAGAAAGATATGGATCTGAGCTGTTTCCCCCATCAATTACAATTGCGTTGGAATCTAGTCCACCGTGTCTTTTTGGCAGCTGAGCTCTAATACATAATCTTTCAACTAAATTCTGGCAACGATAACCTGTTATCGCTATGATCTGGTTTGGTCGCAGAAAATTCAAGATCAGATCAAGTTTTTCAATATCAAACTTAAGCTGAGGAATTTTTGATGCTGGTTGGAACAGTATCTCTTGTTTTACTTTTGTCATGTTTGATCTTTCTTGTAAACTGTTTGATAACATAGAACCACACGAGGGACATGATTCTACAAGATATGCCAAACTGAGATTAGTTTCTGTCTCTTTTAGAACAATATGACAATTTGAACAATAATACTCGTATTTTGTCTCATTCAAGGTACGGTATATTACGGTACCAGCTATAAAATGCTTCAGATCAGGTTCTGTTATCAATGTCTGATGTTTTTTGATCATTTGCTGCTTTGATTTCTCGCTTTCATCTTAGAATAATTGTAAGACACAGCGGCGCGAACAAGAGACTTTAGGGCATTTGCATTAATCTTGTCTTTTTCAAACAAATCAATGGCTCTCCAGCGATTTCCCTTCAAACCCGCGTTGAAAAGCTTGTTGGGATCTGGAATATTTGCTCCCTGAGAAAATGTTAATTTTATCTTGTCTTTGTGAGCATTGACCACTAAGATAATTCCGTAATGATTCCATACAGGGCTACCCATCCACTTCCATTCTTCTACGATCTCAGGATCAGCTTCTAGAATAATTTTACGGATTTTAGATATAGTCTTGCCACGCCAATCAGCAAGATCTGCAATAAGTTTGTCAATTTTTTCAGATGGTTTTCCAGATACAGATTCTTTCAATTTCTTGGAATACATTAATTATTGCCTACAAATAATGATGACATTTAATGTTATAAATAACGATTTAGAATACAGTCGATTTTGGTCTATTCAAATGAACCACTTTTTTCTTGCATTTTATATCCCAATCTATTTAACACAAAACTTAAATCTCTAATATAATTCACATCACGAGGGTCACAAAAATTCCAACAAAAAAAGCCAAATATGTAAAAAAGTTTGGTAAACTGATCTTAGAAGATGGCACTGTTTTTGATGGAATGGGTTTTGGTTATTCTGGTACTACATTTGGTGAAGCTGTTTTCAACACAGGTATGGTTGGATATAATGAGGCATTAACCGATCCTTCGTACAGTGGACAGATTCTTACTCTAACCTATCCGCTAGTTGGTAACTACGGAGTGCCAGATAGGTCTGCAAAAGATGAAGATGGGATCAAAAAGTATTTCGAATCTGATAAAATCCAAGTCCGAGGTCTAGTTGTTCACGAATTATCGCTTGTTTCAAACCATTGGAATCTTTCTCTCACGCTTGATGAATGGCTTTATGACGAGAAAATACCTGGAATCTCTGGTATCGATACAAGGGCATTAACAAAAAAACTCCGTACAAGCGGAGTTATGATGGCAGCCCTTGCTGTTTCTGAAAAAGAAATTGATGAAGCTGATCTCAAGAAAAAGTTAGCATCTGCAAAAAATTACAATTCCGAAGAATTCATGGACGCAGTGTCAACAAAAGAACCACAAATATACGGAAAAGAAGATGCTAGCTTGGTAGTAGTTGATACTGGAGTAAAAAATGCAATCTTACGAAATGCAAGAAAGCTTGGCTACAAAGTAATTCGAGTACCTTGGAACTATTCGATTGAAAAAATTCTCTCTTACAATCCAAAAGGTGTAATTTTATCAAATGGACCTGGTGACCCGCAAAAATGTGTTGAAACAATGAAGACTGCAAAAGAATTGATGAACAAGAACATTCCTACATTGGGCATATGTCTTGGTGCACAAATACTAGGACTTGCTGGCGGGGCAGACACTTTCAAATTAAAATTTGGACACAGAGGACAAAACAAATCTTGTCTTGATTTAGATAATAAACAAGTATACGTAACGAGCCAGAATCATGGATATGGAATTGAACCTAATTCACTTAAAAAATCAAATTTTAAACTGTGGTTTACCAATACTGATGACAATACAGTAGAAGGAATCAAGCATAGAGAAAAAAAATGTATTGCCGTACAATTCCATCCTGAAGCATCGCCCGGACCTTTTGATTGCATGTTTGTATTTGAAGAGCTAAAACGCCTTATGGGGGAGG
>CAZHDX010000007.1:0-20053 GCA_964531195.1 uncultured Nitrosopumilaceae archaeon | reverse complement strand
ATTATTTTGAATTTAGTTATACTGGAAAATATACTTTAGAAATAACTAACCTTTCTGAAAATCCCATCCAAATTATAGCAGATTTTGGAAATACCAAAGCAGTAGAATATACAATTCCTTCTGTTATAACATTAGTTGGAGTGTGTTTAATCGCATGGTCTGGTTACAAAAGACTGCTAAATTATAGTACAGCACAGCCCGAAGAAAATAAATCATAAACAGGGATGCACAGCAGTATCGAGGTAAAGAGTAGAATCAAGTTAAAACCTATCCATGACGCAGAAAGAAGAACTATCAGTATAGAGGCTGTCACTAATTTTCCAGATGATCTTTTGTCTATTTGACAAAGTGTCATAAAACTGCCGAGAGCACAAAGAAAAAGACCTGTTTCAATTGTAAGATGAGATGGAGTTACCAAACCATCTACACCATATATTTCGTGAGAGATAGAATCAGCATAACCACCTACAAGTTGTAGCATTGAGCCGAACAGTATGATCTTTATTCCTTGAAATATGGTATTGTTTTTATGCAGCAATAAAATGATCACGCCTAACACTGATGAAGATGCAGTCAATCCAACACCAGCATATATTGTAATGTGTTGAATTGTCCAGAATTTTTCAGGTGTCCTTAGGGCATGTGTTGATGCATCCCATATTCCACCAGACAACTCTGTAACTGTTCCGGATATAGTCAAAAAAGATATGATGATAAGAATTGTTCTAGTATTTGAAAAAAATGATTTAGAAACTAGATTAGAGAGTCGCATTTTTGAGATAAATTTCTTTTATACTCAATATATACAATTTTGTTTGTTAAAATTTAGTTTTTGCTTTCTGGAGTTCGTACATACGCTATTGCTTTTTTCATTTCCAGTGCTCGCTCAAAAATTATTTTGTGTGTTTCTTCTGCTTCTATAGGCGTCATGCTTCTCTTTTCTGATTCAAAGAATAATTCCGCAAATCCCCCTGTAACATATCCTATAAAAATTCCAAATGCAACTTCAGTATCATCTCTTGTTAGCGGTTTAAGGTCAGACGCCATATTTCTCATATTCTGTGGATTTATCATAAGGTTATCTATTAATGAAACCAGAGTATTTTTTAGCGGTTCTGATAAACTCATTTATGATAATTAAATCATCTAACACATGAACCTTACAAGATCGAAATCTATGACAAATTTTTGATCTTTTTTGACCGACATAGTAACTATTATACCTCATGACATATGAGAACAAGTATGAGCCCGGGAATAGGATTAATGAAGAAAAGAATACCCACTGAAAAAGAGGCAATTCCTTTAGCAGTATCAGGCATAATAAAAAAATATAGTGTTGTTGCAAATCAAATCAAGACGTTAGAAACTAAATATGATAATAACGGCGGAGATTGGTATGTTGCTCTTGGATTTAATGAAAAAAGAGTCATTGTTAAAATGGATTCTGTATTAGGAACAATAACAGATATTACTGAAATTTAATTTGTAAACAATTGATTTATTTTTTGAATTGAACGTTAGAGACCTCAGGTTCTGATATAATGACTAATCCTCCATCTCTTAGCTGCTGCACGAGTTGGATGACCTCTTTTTCTACTTGTCCACGTTGAAGACCAGTTATTTGTGCAAAAGAATCTACAAGTTCTGTTATCTTTCTTTTTCCATTACATAGTTTCCAAAAATCTATGATTGCCTGATTTACCATAAATCCTTGTTCATGATCATTCATCAAAACTAATGCACCATCTTCTTGTTTTACGACAGAACCTACTCCTTGTGGCAAGGCAGTTTCATAATCTATTGGAGTGATTGTTTTTTGTTTACCATAGTTGATTAGCTTCTTTCCTTCTTCAGACATTTTTTCTGGTGTCCATGCAGGCTCCCAAACAATTTCTACATTAACTCCACTTACTCCAGGAACTTTGTTGACATATCTTTTAACATCACTAACTAGAGTATCATGCAAGGGGCAACCACGCGTTGTCATGGTCATTTTCACATCAACTTTATTGTCATCGCCTACTTTAATTCCATAAATTAGACCCATGTCTACAATATTGATTGGAATTTCGGGATCCATGCATTGTCTTAATGAATCCAATACTTGCTGTGAGGTTATTTGACCCATGAACAATTTCTTTAATTTATGAAAATAAATACTTTACATCTTTGATTCAAACAATTTTTTTATAGATTCTTCAAATGGGGGTTTTGCAACACCAACTTCTGTTATTATACCCGTTATTAGTTCCGGAGGTGTCATATCAAATGCAGGATTTATGACAGATATATCACGAGGCGCGGTCATTTTGCCCGCAATTCCCGTAACTTCACTTGCCTTCCGCTGTTCTATAACTACATTCTCGGGATTATTTTTAAGATCAAAAGTAGAAAGTGGGGCAGCCACATAAAAGGGGATATTGTGTTGCCTTGCCATTAGTGCTACTTGATATGTTCCTATTTTGTTATAGACATGCCCTGTACGCAAGATCCTATCAGCTCCTACAATGACCTTGCTAACTAATCCGTTTGACATGGCATATCCAACAGCAGTATCAGGAATTAAGCTAACATCAATTCCATCGTGCTTTAGCTCAAAAGCAGTAAGCCTAGAACCTTGCATGACAGGCCTAGTTTCTGTTGCTATCACCTTAATCTTTTTTCCTTTTTCCTTAGTGGCTCTGATAACACCTAAAGCAGTGCCATATGCGACAGTAGCCAATGCGCCAGCATTACAGTGAGTCATTATAACATCATTGTCCACAAATAATTCTGCGCCGTGCCTTCCCATTTCCTTATTTGTTTCAATATCTTCTTCTGCCATTCTTTTTGCAGTTTCAATGATTGATTTTTTTACCTCTAGCACATCTCCGCCTTTTTTTGCAATCTGCATGATTTTTTCAAGACCCCATGCCAGATTTACTGCGGTAGGACGAGTTTCAAAAAGAATTTTTTTTGCTTTTTCAAGATCAGATAGTAAATCATCTAAATTAGCCGCTTTACTCTGCAAAGCTGCCAAAGCTAGTCCAAAAGCACCAGAAACTCCAATAGCAGGAGCACCCCTGACTACCAGATTCCTAATAGCTTCTGCTACTTGGTTATAATCAGTGTATTTTACATAGACAAGATCATTTGGAAGTTTTGTTTGGTCTATCATCACTACTGTATTGTCTTTCCATTCTACTGTTCTGAGACTTGAATGGATTTTAGTTTCCATATGCAAATATTCTAAATCAACAAACCATATATCAAGTATTGAGAAGAGCGGTAGCTAGATATTCAATAATTTTTGCAATCCATCTTTCAATTCAATCTGTGGTATATAGCCAAGATGTTTTTTTGCAAGCCAGATCGAAACTTGACTATGCTTTATGTCACCTTTCCTTTCTTTTTTGTATATTACAGGCAATTTTGCATCAGATATCTCTAACATCAATTCCGCAAGTTCTTTGATACTAACATATTTTCCACTTGCAATATTGTAAACATTGCCTTTCTTTCCTTCAATCTTTTTAATCGATTTTGAAAATGCATTAATTACATCTTCTATGGAAACAAAATCTCGAGTGTTAGAACCATCTCCAAAAATTACTAAAGGTTTTTTCTCTTTAATATTTTTCATAAATCGAGTTATTACACCTGCATATGCATCAGATTGTCCAATACCATAAACATTGAACAGTCTAAGAGAGAGACAGTTCAGATCATATGAATTTGCAAAAGCTTGCACATAGTGTTCCATTGATAATTTAGTTGCACCATACGGTGACAACGGAATTGTTTGTGAATTTTCTGAGAGAGGCAGATCATTTTGATTTCCGTATACTGCTGCGCTTGATGGGGCAATTACATTTTGTATTTTTTTTTCAACACATGCTCGCAACAAATTCAGAGTGCCTGTAACATTAATTCGATGAGTATATTCTGGAAATCTAATAGATGAGTGTACATCAATTGCTGCAGCAAGATGAATTACTAGATCAAAACCAGCGATTGATTTTGAGAGTGATTTATAGTTCACTATATCTCCTTTTACAAATTTTGCACCCTGTTTTTTTAATTTTGGTACAATTTCATTTGAGCTGTTTTTTAAATTGTCATAAATGGTAACTTTGTATTTTTCTTGTAACAATGAAGATACAAGATGTTGTCCAATGAATCCCATTCCACCTGTAACAAAAATTTTCATATATCTTGGACTAACAGAGTATGTAAATAATTTATCGATAATAGGTTGTTAAGCATATATTATAATAAATTATCAAGTCAAATACTTGATTACTCTTTCAGGCCTAAACAAATATGATCCTCAAGGTATGCATAAAATTTATGATAAATGGGCCGAGATAGCGAAAAATGCTTATAACTCAAAATTAGAGATTGTAGATTTTAAAAATATAGATCACATTGTTTTTGCAGGAATGGGAGGATCAGGAGCACTCGGAGATATGTTTTCATCAATATTATCAAAAACTAAAATTCATGTAGCTGTAGTCAAAGGATATCATCTTCCAAACACAGTTGATTCTAATACTCTAGTTGTGACAACTAGCATTTCTGGAAATACTATTGAAACACTTTCTGTGTTAAAATCAACCAAAAAATTAGATTGCAAGACAATAGCATTTTCCTCAGGAGGCAGTATGGAAAAGTATTGCATAAAAAACAAATTAGAATACAGAAATATTCCTCAACTTCATTCACCCCGTGTTTCTTTTGCAGGGTTTTTATATTCAATTTTGAAAGTGCTTGGATCTGTATTACCAATAAAACATAATGACATATTAGAATCTATTAATGAATTGGAAAAAACAAGAAATAAAATTTATTCAAAAAATCTTGGTGATGAAAATATTTCATTGCATTTAGCAGAATGGATTTCTGGCATTCCTGTCATTTACTATCCTTTTGGTTTGGAAGCTGTTGCAATAAGATTTAAGAACTCTCTGCAAGAAAACGCAAAAAACCATGCTATGATTGAAAATGTTGTTGAATCAAGTCATAATGGCATAGTTTCATGGGAAAAAAAATCAATTGCTCAGCCTATTTTGTTAGAAGGAAAGGATGATTATATTAAAACCAAAGAAAGATGGAAAATTTTAAAAAAATATTTTAATGAAAACAAGATAGATTATAGAGAGGTATCATCCGTTAAAGGAAACATTTTATCCAAACTTATTAATTTAATTTATCTTCTTGATTACTCCAGTATTTATTGCGCAGTGTTGCAAAAAACAGATCCATCTCCTATTAGATCAATAGACTTTATTAAAAACAGATTACCTCGTGAATAATATTAAAATTTTGCTAAAATTTTACTAATGTTTATTTCCTTTTAGTTTGGTTTTTTTTAAGAATCTTTGCATAATCAGAGTTGATTTCTTTTATGAGATTTAAGGTGTCATATTTTATCAAATCAAGATTTGGAATTACACAATGTCCTCCAATAAAACCAGGAAACATCTTTGGCCTATTTCCTAAAAATTTGTGAATTTCTTCTGCAAATGACCACATCTCATCGTAATTCACTTTATTCTGTATAGCGATCATATTGCTAAGTTGAGCATATGTAATAAGCCAACCATAATACGATGTATCTACTATAATTTTAGCGAGTTCTAGTGCAATTGGTTTTGACATTTGTTTTGTTTTAATTCCGCATTTTTTTAACAAACGTGAATATGCAACGGATGCCCATCTAGATTTTGGTGCGGTTGGTTCTATGGCATAGAATTTCACATAACGTTTCATATCATATAGCATTCTTTTGTGGACTCCTCGTGTTGCGCTGTATATGAGAGGGATTGATAACCTTGATTGGAGATTATTAGTAGTACCTGGACTTATAGTACTATGAATGACAATACATTCAGGCTTGAATTTCTCATTTAGTGACAATACATTGGAATTAAAATTATTTCCATATGGTATACAAATATGTAGAAAAGATGTTTCAATATCTTCGTATTTTTTAAATTTCTTTGTATCCATTAATTTTTCATTAATATCATAACCCACTGCTAGTTTTGTTTTGGTTAAGAGCCGAAGTATAGGTGAACCTATTTCTCCAAGACCCACAACGACATCTTTACTTGACAAATCAGATAAACTCGCTTTTACTCCTAAATTAACTAACGTTTTTTAATTTTGTTCTTAAATTGTGCTGGAACTCCCATCCAAATCTCATTTTTGGGTATGTTTTTATTCACAAATGAATATGCACCTACAATCGAATTTTCTCCAATTCTCACCCCTGGCATTATTGTACTATGAGTTCCAACCTTACAATTTCTTTCAAGTATGACTTGCCCTTTTTTATTATCAATTGTAGAATGGGAATAAATTGCACAGTGAGAACCTATTTGTACATTATCATTAATCTCTACACCGTAATGGGAATTAATGTAGGTAAAGGTGCCAATATCAAAGTTTTTCCCAAGTTTGAGATTTTCCGGATACTGTACAATATAGTTGTATTTTGTAAGTTTATTATGCTTGATTATTGGTTTGATCCATTTTTTACTAGATTTTTTCAACATATCTAATAGGATATTTGTTTCTGGATTAAGTCTTTATTAATATGAATTTTTTCAAGATAATTGACAATTTTCTTGGAGGCTCTTCCGTTACCGTATATCTGTTTGTTAGGTAATATTCTTGCTTTTTTCATCTGAAGCGCTTTTAGTATTGCACGATAAATTGTATCTGTATTCCCCTTGCATACATCCATTACATTTCTTCCCCGTTCCCTACCTGCCTGTCTAATACCAATATTTACTACTGGAGTATTGAAGTAGCTTGCCTCTATCATTCCACTGCTTGAGTTACCAACAAGAACTCCGCAATGTTTGATCATTCCCAAGTAATCACTTCTAGGTATTGAGGGATACACTTTGATGAAAGGATATTTCCTGGAATACTGTAAAAGGTAATCAAAAATAGCTCTACTTCCAGTATCAGAATTTGGTGCAATCGCAATAGTTTGTCTCTTTGTTTTGAGTATGGCATCTAAGGTAGTTCGTATTTGTTTGCCACTCAGTTCAGATTGAGTAGTTACAGAATGCTGGACCAATAAGATTTCATTTCCTGTGAAATTAAAGGAATAGCGTTTTTGCAAATTTTTTCTAGAAGTGATTTTGTTATTAATTATTTCATCTATACTTGGAGAGCCAGTAAGAAATACTGTTTTTGGGTTTTCACCCATTTTTTTGACTCTTTCATTACTCTTTTTAGTAGCTACAAAGTGTATGTTGGACATCTTAGTAATTGCATGCCTATTGTATTCATCTATTCCAGCCTGAGATTTATCTCCACCATGAATGTGTGCATTTGGTATGTTCATATGATATGCTGCTATTGTAGAAGCCAGCATTTCATCTCGATCACCTAAAACTAAATTAATATCCGGTTTTAGTTTTTTAAAAACTTTGGAGAATTGTATTATGCTTTTACCTAATGCGATAGCCATAAAATATGTGGAATCCTCTTTAGGCACCATATCAATTGTAGCATAGATTTGAAATCCATCTTTTTTTATTTCGTTTATAGTAAGACCATGTTTTTTTGATAAATGCATTCCAGTTACTATCAGATACAATTGTAATTTTTTATTAGCTTGAATTTCTTGCAAAATTGGCCGTAAAATCCCATATTCTGCTCTAGTTCCAGTTGTGACAGAAATTCTTCGTTTCATCTAATATGAAACATAAAACAATAATATATGAGCATTTGAATGAAGGTTTACATTTTTATATTAATAATAGAATAGCGAACCATGGTTTTTGTTATTGCTGAGATAGGAGTAAACTGGGATGGTAATATTGATTTAATAAAATCAATGATGACACAAGCTAAAGAGGCAGGATGTAATGCAGTAAAGTTTCAAGCCTTTGATGAAAGTATAGTAAAGGACCATCCTGAAAAATCTCGTTTAATGAATTCTTCGATTACAAAAAACAATGTAGAAACCATTAATGAATTAGCAAAATCTGTTGGAATAGAATGGTTCTGCACACCTATGTATCTTGATGCCGTAGATATGCTAGAACCATATGTATCTAAATTCAAAATAAGAGAATATGATGGAAGATCTTTATTAGAAGGAAAAACAACAAAATTACTAGAACGAGTTTTAAAAACAGATAAAGAAATTATCATAAGCTCCCAAAAATCCCCAAAGGGCTCAAAATATTTTGGTCATCACAAGATAAAGTGGTTATATGTTGTGCCAAAATATCCATGCAGTCTTTCTGACTTGGACTTTAGAAATTTGAGAGACTTTGATGGATTTTCTAACCACTGTCCTGAAATAATTGCGCCTGTAGTAGCAGCTATAATGGGAACGAAAATAATAGAAGTTCACATAACGTCAGATAAGATGAAGAATTTCATTGATAATAATGTTAGTTTCAATTACAGCGACCTGAAGCAATTGATTCACTTCATTAATTTGTCTAAACAGATTATCGTATAATGGAACAAGTACAATAAGAAATTTAATTCTATATTTGACCTATGGCATGATCATTATCGATTTAATGGTACTTCTAGTGTAGAACCCAATTCATCTCTTGCCTTACAAACGTTACAATATTTTGCCCATTTAGAATCATGATTCCATTGCTCTAATCCAGTTTGGTCATATCTTTGATGAGCCATTTGCAGTATTCTTTTCAGATCTTTTTTATACATAAAGCGTTTTAATGCAAACAACTCCGGTATTGTAAAATATTGGCTAACTGTCGCTGTGTATTGCGTAGCATCACCACATTCGTTCATAAATTTGTCTAGTGCGCGCATCTCCCATTTATGGAATAATTCATCATTTACCTGATATTTTTTGCTTGTTGCTAATTTCAATCTCTCATCATATTGTTGTAATACAAAATCTTTGTAAGTATAATATAATGGACTTCCCACATATGGAGTGCATATAAACGGATCCACTTCAATATTATTTTTGATCCAGAAAGTTACGGTATCCATCAAATCATTAATGTTTTCATGTGGATTTCCAATCATAAATGTAGCTAGAGGAGTTAATTTTGCATTTTTTACTGCATCAATAGTCTTTTGTTCATGAATTTGTAATTGTCCTTTTCCAATATCTTGATTCAGAACTTTATCAGATGCAGATTCAAAACCAAAGGAAATATAAGCACATCCAGCAGCCTTCATAATTTGTACAATTTCAGGTTGTACTGCTACACTAGGTGCATCTCCAAGAGTACCCCATTTTATTTTCTCATGGAGTCCATCTTCTATATACAATCTGCAAAATTCTTTTGTCCATTTTATGTTACTTGTCATATTTTCATCCAATATAGAAATGAAATCAACATCATACCTCTCCTTTAGTATTTTTATATTATCAACGGCATAACGAGGAGTTGGCCAACGAGCAGGAAGTTGGAAAGTGTCATTGGCTTTATCAGATATTCTTACTAATTTTTCACCTTCTTTTCTATCTCCTTTACCATAGATGTTTTGCAGGTCACCACGTGACATGCCATTATGAGAACAAAATGTGCACCCCCTTGGACATCCTCTCTCCCATACTGTTGATGCTCTTCTCTTTGAATTGAAAGATTCTACTGACAGAGGCAGTGACGAATATTTGAAATAAATTTCTGTTTCAAGAAGATGATATGCGGGATATGGAATTGAATTGAGATCAGATACTAATGCACGGGGTTCAGTAAATTTAGGTTTTCCGTTATTGTTTAAACATAATCCTTTTACTTTGTCGAAATTTCGACGTCCACTAATTATTTCATCACAAATTTCTGAGAAGGTTTCTTCTCCTTCACCTATACATATCATATCAATTTCAGGAACTAACTGTAGAATTTCATCAGGGTTATAGGTAGCCCATCCACCTCCTGATAAGATCACAGACTCGGGAGCAAATTTTCGTATTAACGGTACAAGTTGTTTTATCCTAGAATAAGTCGTTGTCAATCCACCAATGCCCACCAAATCCCAATTTTCAACTGAAATTTCTTCAGAAATTATTTCATTTGTAATTAATTTGCCCTTGAATTTGTCCCTTAAAGCATTTAAATCAAGAATACCAACTTGGATACCTTTTTTTTCTGCAATTGCTGCGAGTATACCTGCCCAGAATGGAAAGTGATACGGTTTATCATCTAACCTGATTTCCGGCACAATAAAGAGTACTTTCAAACTATAAAAAATAACGTCTTGCGTGTATTTAATTTAATCTTAAATTAATATTACAAACAAGCTCATTTTTTGTATTTTTTTAAAAACCTCTCAAAATCCATACATGTTATTCGTTGTCCAAATATGGAACCTCCTTCTGTTGCATTAACTGTGTTTACCCAAGATGGAGAACGTGCAATAAAATCCTTTAATGCATTACTATAATATTGAAAATACGGATCTAAAATGCAAGAACAATTGAACTCAGGATTATATATTTTTGGAAATAATTTTTTGAATGCTGAACTATTTTGATCCATTTCCATATGATGCAACCCCGATCCATGTGAAATAATATCTTCTAATGGAGTATCTTCATCCCAACTATGATTTATTCCAATTAAACCAACAATTCCTCGTTTGAGAATTTGCCAGGCAATAAACCATGAAGATGTACCAACGTTTCCACCAGTTTGGATTGCTGGCAACCCTTTATCTTTTCTTGCCCGTACCATAAGTGCAGATATTTGGTTAAATGATTTCTTGCCTTCGTTATAGTCAAAGAGAGAATGTAACCAATAGATCTTGATTCCTGCTTTTCTAGCACATTCAGTTACTGAAGGATGTACTAAGGTAGAGTAAACACCTTTAATTTTTTCTCCATATGTATCTATAATTGGATCATCGTAGTATTTTTTGATGATTTTATCTGTGTCAATAGTAACAACATAAAACTGTGAAAATTTATCAGGTGTGACTCCTGCTTTTAGTGCAGTTTTTAATGCACTATCGCAGCAGATTATTGCCCCTTCATAATTGCTATTTGCGAGTAATTCCAAGTGTTTGTGTTTCTTAACAGAAGGTCCACTCCCTATTACTATAGCAGAGTTATTTTCTTTGTCATAATCAGAATTAGAGGGATCTAAATCTCTGGCAGAGAATTCATTCCAAATATAGCTTAAATTTATAGCAAAATTTGTTACCCAATTTTCGTATAATCTATCATAATACATTTTTTCCATTATTTTTTCTATTTCACTTTTGTTAGCTTTCTGTGAGAAATTCAGGTTTAAAATGTGGTTAAACCACTCATCCCATCCCTTTTCATCATGACCCATCTCCTTTTTTATTCGAAGTATTTTTTGAAGAGTCTCATCGCTTATAGAAAACTCAAATTTATCAGACATGTCAAATGTATGATCCTCTCTTCTGTTTTAATTGTTTGTTGAAAATTAGATCTCTTCTAATCCTAGTTCCTCATCAGGTTTATCGGACCGAAAGACCATAAATGAACCTGAAGCCCCAGATTTGATTATAAATTCTTCAAATTCAGATTGAGTTAATTGTTCATTGCTCTTTTCACATGTCTTATCATTTTCTTCTGCATCAAATCTGCTAGTCCTGGACGTCTTGAAGTTTGCTTTAATCAACATCTAATTTCATTCATTAAACATATTTAAGAATTTACAAATAGAAGTACAAGATATTAGTGGATATTTTGTATCAGATTTATCATTGTAATAATCTTTCTTGATATTTTTTCATTAAGCAATTTTTACACATACAACCATTTGTATTAATTTTATCTTGTGATAATATGGGCACTTCAAAACACCAGCAATTAGCTGAATCAAGACACTCAAAATCAATATTGCATACTGAGCAAGTTTTTTTCAATGTTATTCATATTTTTTATCTTTCCTAAATTAATTTCGGTTTGATATACTACAATCACTTATTAAAATCAAATATGAATCATTTTTTCATGTTCAACAAATTCTTCAATCGAATCACAAATGTATTCAAGTTCTTCCTTCTTCAATCCCGGATACATTGGCAATGTAAGGATTCTTTGTGAAATAGACTCTGTAATTTTTAATTGTAATTTTTTGCCATATGCCATATTTTTATAGAAACTTGTCAAGTGTATTGGGTCAAAGAATATTTTGGACATAATACCTTTTTTTGCAAGGTAATTCATCAGTCTATTTCTAAAATCTGAATTTGGGAGCAAAATTGAATATAGCTGATAAGCATGCCTGTATCCACGCGGTTCTAGGGGAACTTTAATATTTTTCAATTTCATCAGGCGTGAATTAATGTATTTAGCATTTTTACAGCGTAGATTAATGAGTTTTTCTATTTTTTCCAATTGAGATACGCCAAGAGCTGCAGTCATAGTTGACATTCTCCAGTTATATCCCATGGTAACATAGTCTGATTTTGATATAGATGAGAAATAGTTTTGTTTATCTACTCGACCATGAGATCTTATCAGTTTTAATTTTTCAAATAGGGATTTAGAGTTGGTAGTGACGGCACCACCTTCCCCAGTTGTTAAAACTTTGTTTCCTGCGAAACTAAATACTGACATTTGTCCAAATGTGCCTACCATTTTTTTATCTATTTTAGCTCCCAATGATTCTGCAGCATCTTCAATTAACCACATTTTATTTTGTTTTGAAATTTCTGCAATTTCTTGTATTTTGCATGCCATACCTGCATAGTGGACTGGAATTATACACTTGGTTTTTCTATCAATTTGTTCCTCTATAAGATCTGGGTTTAAACCAAAGGTTTCTTCTTCAATATCGACAAAAGTTGGAATGGCTCTTATCATTAACACAGAATTTGCAGTAGCAATAAACGAGAACGAGGGTACAAGAATTTTCTCATTTGTTCCAATTCCAGCTGCAAGCAAAGATGCATGTAAGGCTGAAGTACCAGAGTTAAACGTAATACAGTAATTGGTTCCTACGTAATTTGCTAGTAATTTTTCAAAAAGATCTATTTCTGGTCCAATTGCCCAATCCATACCTCGTTGAATTACCTTTGAAACAGACTTTACGTCGTTTTCATCAACAAAAACTTTGTAGAGAGGTATTTTCCAATTTGCCATCCTTAACTAAAAATTGATTTTACAATATTAACCCTTAGAAATCGTACCATTACTATCTAGGTAAAAAAAGTTAATTATTGTAAATATTCTATCAGAGAAATGAATTGTACTGTTTTTTTGACCGTAAGAACTGCATCTAATAGACTTCCAAGAAAAGCGTTATTGAAAATTGATCATAGACCATTAATTAAGTACCTTATAGACAGAATAAGAACTTGTAAAAAACTAAAAAAAATAGTTGCATGCACAACAACACTCAAGTCAGATGACGATTTAGTACAATTTCTAAAAAATGATAATGTGGAGGTATTCAGGGGAGATACCAAGGACATATTAAACAGACTCTATGAAGCAGCAAAAAAATACAAGATCAATCAATTTGTCGTAGTAGAAGGTGATGATATTTTTTGCGAACCTTTTCTTGTTGATGAAACCTGTAAAAAGTTATCTGAAACTAAATATGATTTTCTATATTGGGAAAATTTACCATTTGGCGTTTCACCCCTTGGTATAAAAACCAAGAAATTAGAAAAGCTGATACTAGCTAAAAAAACCAGAGATACTGAAACCGGTTGGGGAAAATTCATAATAGATAGCGGCTTTTTCAGTGTTCGAAAAATTCGACCACATAATAAAAAATGGATTAGGCCAGACATACGACTTTCTGTGGATTATCCCGAAGACTTTGATTTGGTAAAGAAAATCCATGAAAATCTTCCATCTCAATTCTCGCTTACTAATATAATTCAATTATTAGATAAAAACCCAGAATGGCAGAAAATTAATGAATCAGTCAAGGAAAAATATAAAAAAAATTTTGAAAAGAAAATGACTAAAATAGTATTAAAGAAGAGGAAGAAGAGTAAATGAAATTTTTAGTTGTCGGTTTAGGATCCATGGGAAAGAGAAGGATAAGAAACTTGAAACAATTAGGATGCAATGATGTAATTGGGTTTGATACCAGGGAAGACAGATGTATGGAAGTTACTGAAAAATATCAGATACCAATTTTTACTGACATTTCAAACGCACTAAAAGAAAATCCGAATGCAATGGTAATTTCTACTCCTCCGGATCTTCATATGAAATATGCCAAAATAGCTATTAAAAATAAGATACATTTCTTTACAGAAGCTAGTGTGATTCAAGACGACATGAATGAGATTATACATGATTTAAAGGAGTCAGAGATTATTGGCTTGCCCTCTTGTACAATGAGATATCATCCCATAGTAGTCGGTGTCAATGATATTTTAAAATCAAACAAGATAGGAAAACCACTAGCATTCCTTTATCACTCTGGTCAATATCTTCCAGACTGGCATCCTTGGGAAGATTATAGAAAATTCTATGTTTCAAAAAGAGAAACTGGTGCATGCAGAGAGATAGTTCCATTTGAACTAATTTGGCTTACATCAACTTTTGGCAAGATAAGCAATGTGTTTGGATTGAAAACAAAATTGTCAAAATTAGAAGCTGATATAGACGACATTTACAATGTTTTATTGGAATTTCAAAATGGCATTAGAGGAAATTTAACTGTAGATGTGATTGCCAGATTCCCATACAGGCAGTTGAAGATACTAGGTGAAGATGGAGTAATATTTGCTGATTGGTCAGATAGAACTATTGGGTATTATACTAAAGAAACTGGGTGGAATAATACAAAAATTGACGACGGAGTCATTGAGAATAACTATATTCATGGAGATGGTCCGTATATGGAAGAAATGTCCATGTTTGTTAAATCAATAAAAGGCGAAATAGAACAACCATATAGGTTTGAAGATGATTATAAAATTTTAAAAATTTTAGAATCTATTGAAAAAAGTAGTGATGACGGAAGCAAACAAAAAATAGTTAACTAATTGCTGCCTCTGATTTCTAGAAATAGTTTTATGTTGTAAGAAATTCCATTTATTGGTGATAAATTATTATGAAAAATAAAGAAAGTAAGTTAATTGAATTTACTGGTAAGAATATTTTAATAACAGGTGGTACTGGTTCTATAGGATTAGGTCTCATAAAGGAATTAATCAAACACAAACCTAGAGCAATCAGAATATTTACCAATGACGAAAATTCCATTTTCGAATCAAAACGAATTATTGGAAATAACCCAATTTTTACATTCATGATGGGAGATGTGAGAGATAGAGATAGGTTGAATCTAGCTATTAGAAATACAGACATTGTATTTCATGCAGCTGCAATGAAACATGTTGATATTTGTGAGCAGAATCCGTTTGACGCGGTAAAGACAAATGTCATTGGCACAAGCAACATTTTGGAAGCTGCACTTTTAGAAGATGTTTCAAAGTTTATTTTGATAAGCACTGACAAGGCAACAAACCCAACTAGCACCTTAGGAGCGAGCAAATTATTGGCTGAAAGACTCACAGCAAAGGCAAGTTCTTATCGCGGTCGTGGTAGAACTACTTTTGCAACAGTACGCTTTGGGAATGTAATTGGATCAAGAGGATCTGTTTTCCAGATCTTTCTAGAGCAGATTAGAAAGGGGCTTCCAGTTACTGTGACTGATAAGAGGATGACTCGTTTCATAATGTCAATTCCAGAAGCTGCTTCACTCATATTAAAAATAACACATATTGCGAAAGATGGAGAAATTTTCATTCTCAAGATGCCTTCAGTCAGAATAACTGAACTTGCAAAGGGAGTTCTAGATGTATACAGTAAGCGATATGGTACAAATAAGACAAAAAAGTCGCCCATCAGAATTTCTACTGCAAGAGAAGGAGAACGTTTTCACGAATATTTGATTTCACCAGGAGAGGTACAGTTTTGCCATGATTTAGGAAACATGTATAAAATTTCAAGAGAAATTAACAACAAGAAAATTTCGGTTCAAGGACTTGGTTCTGAAACTGCACCAAAAATCTCACAAGAAAAAATTTATAAAATTATTAATGAATTACTAGATGAATATTCCTACTAATACAAAATAAACGACTTGTTGACAGGTTATGTTTTATTTCAATTAATTGGTTTTTTCTCAGATGGTTTTGTCATAGTGTAGGCAGACTTTATGGGTTTACCTTTTAGATAAAATTCGAGTTTATTTTCATATATTGCTTTTTTGACAACCAATATGGCTTCATTATAGGATTTTATGGTTTTAGTAACATCTTCCATATTGTGAGAAAATGAGATGTATTCAACTCCAGGATGCATGAAAACTCCTCTTGCCACCATTTCTTGTATGAGAAGACTCTTCATCAATATTGAATCATTTCCTTTATCATCTTTACAAGTTAATCGCATTCTAACAGGATAACCAGTTAATGCAATATCGAGCCCTTGTTCTTGGGAAATCATATTGAACTGATCCATTAACATACTTCCATTCTTCCACATCTTCTTAATTACTGATTTTTCTTTAAATTCACTAATTGTTGCGCTAGCTGCAGCCAAGGATAATGTTTCGCTTGCGTATGTTGTAGAAAAAAACACGTCATCAAATATTTGCATGTATTCTGACTTTCCCACTACAGCTGACAGTGGCATTCCATTAGCTATACCCTTGCCCAAAACTGTAATATCGGGTTCAACTCCAAAGTATTCTTGTCCACCTCCATTAGCCAATCTAAATCCTGTAACAATCTCATCAAATATTAAAACGGAATCATTTTCTCTTGCTAATTTCTTGACTTTTTGGAGAAATGAGTTGATAGGCTTGTCGAAAATAGTAGGCTCCATAAATACACAAGAAATTTGACGTGGATTTTTTTCAAATATGTATTCAAGACTTTCAAAGTCATTATAATCAAAAGGAAGGATCAGATCTTTGTTGAATTCTGGCACTCCTTGATTTCTACTTATGATGCTTGCATACCAATCATGCCACACTCCACCTGAACCGCAATAAGCAATTTTATTACGTTTGGTAATTGCTCTTGCTCCTCTTACTGCTCCAGTTGCTGCCCCAGAACCTGTTTTTGAAAATTTTACCATTTCAGAGCATGGAATCATTTTGCATAGTAATTCTGCAACATCGATCTCCAATTTATGAGGTAAAGAAAATAAGATTCCATCTTTCAATTGTTCTTTAATTGCTTTGTCTACCTTAGGATATTTATGTCCAAGAATTATAGGTCCTAAGCCACATAGGTAATCTATGTACTCATTGCCATCAACATCTACAAAATGAGAGCCTTTTCCTTTTGTAGCATATACAGGATAAGCTCCTTCAACAAATGTATAGGCGGCCCTACTGAATGTTTGTGTTAAAGAGGGAATTAATTTTCGCGATTGTTCAAGATATTTAAAAGATTTTTTATAGTTTTTTTTCACAGCGACGTCATCCAATACAATTACATTATATAGTTATAAGCGGTAGTAATCAATTATTTGTGTCATATCTTCCTGAATGCTGCATTTACCTTGATACCCATTCCGAGTAGTGTTATTTTCTTCGGATCAAGTAATTCAAACAAAAGTGGAGAATCACCAAATTCTGGATTTTTAAAATTTAGCCAATTAGAAATCCAATTAAGTTCCGAAACATATGAATAGGAATACAAAAACTCATAGCCTTGCATCAATAATTTTAGTTGTTTTATACCATAATGCATAGTGTGATGAGGACCAATAAACATGGGAGAATCTTCATGCATCATCCTAGCAGAAAGGCTATCTCTATTATTTATTGCAAAAAAGATTAGTCCTCCTTTTTTCAAGTATTTACTTAGATTTCTGATGGTATCTTTAGGATTAGTAACATGATCCAAATAATCCCAACAAGTAATCAGATCAAATTCTCTATCTAGTTTTATGGTAGCTAAATTATCACTCAAAACTGTATGTCCTTTGTTTTGTGCGATCACTCGAAGGGGAGCGTGATATTCATGACCAATGATTGAGCATTTTTCACTTGCCCAATCCAAAAAACTACCAAGTTGACTACCAAAATCAAAAATGCTTTTTATCTTAGAGAATTTTTCTAATTCTTCAAAAACTATCTCAAATTTTTTTCGATCAAAATCACCTAATGTAGAATCTTTTTTGAGGTCACCATAAAGATCTCCCTCTTTTCCAGATTCCATGTACTTTAATTTTTCTTCGTCAATAATTTGTAGAGTGAAAATTAGATCACAGTTATTACAAGCCATATGATCAAAACCATTTTTTACAAAGAGGAATCTAAAGTCTTTTGAATCACATAATGGACATTTATCTCGAATTATCACGATATTGCTCTTTACTCTTTGCGTATATTGATCCAAGTATTTGATAAGTTCTTGATCTCTTGATACCGCAATAGCCTCATAGTTCTTAACTTTAGACCACATTTCTTTACAACTGATTTTACTTGATAGAGAATAATGATCTTCTAACTTTGAATATTGCACACCCATTTTTTAAATAGAATGTATTTATAATTTATCTTGAATATTATCAAGGCAATGAATCAACTTTTATGATAATTCAATTTTATGATTAATTCTCAATTAATGATTTTATTTGGTCATATGCCCTAAAATTAGGGATATTGAAATGTTCTTTGATGAAATCAGCCATGTTTTTCTTGAGAGATTTTTGAATAGCATCATCGTATAACAAATTTTCTATATTTTTCCGTAATGAATTCAAGTCAGAAATTAGTATTACGTTTGATTCTCTAAATGGAATGGTGGAGATAGTTTCTTCTCCAAAGTCTACTTCAATAGCAAATTTACCTAATGCGATAGAATCTAAAAGGATAGTTGAAAAATAACAAACGATCACGTCAGCCATGTATAATAATTCAAACAAATCACTTTGTATAATAATAAAATTTGTAGCCTTGTACTGTGATATCAGATTCTCATAGTATTCCAGATAATCCTCAGTCGGATGAGGTTTCAAGATTATATGATAGTCATCATTATTTCCAAACTCTTGAAGTAATTTTTCTAATATTTTTTCATCATGATTTCGTGTTTCGAAGCCATGGTAATGTCTTTGGAATCTGCCTGTCGTAAATAGTATTATTTTCTTATTTTTTGGAATTCTATATTTTTCTGTTATATCAGATGCGCTAAGAACCAAAATGGTCTTGTCTGCATCAAAATACATTGAATGACCAAAAACTACCAGTTTTTCTTGAGGATATGTTTTCTGTTCTATTAGTTTTTTTTTTGCAAAATTACCAAAAAGTAGAAGATAATCTGGCAAAGGCATTCCCATAAGATCCTTTTCTGATCTAAAATTATGATGTGAGTAATCAGGATTTATTCCATAGATAAGTCCATGTTGAAAACCGATTGTACGTATGTTATTTTTTTGACATGCCATAATAATTGGTAGTGCCAATGGACCAGCTTCATATGGAATAAAAACCGCTATTGGCTTATTTGTTTTAAAAAATTTGTAACATGAATCAATTAGTCCAACATATGTAGGAAGATAAGGAAAATAACTCAGGCTAATAAAATCATTTTCAAGCTGCTTCCAATAGCTAATTGTATGATAAGTAAAAATTGTTTTAAATTCATCATCATTAATAATTTGTTCATATGAATTTAGAAATTTGTTTAGTTTATCTGAATTAATATCATCGATTATAATTTCAAGTGGAAACCAAGGAATGTCTTCGTTTAGTCTTTGTGAATACAGATCAAATTGTCCCTTAAATGTATAATCCATATCTATACAAGCAACCTTTTTTCCTATTTTTTGTACGATATCAATAACAGGACCAATCAAAAACTCATCATATTTGGAATCACCCATATTATGATCAAAGATTTTTCTTCGATAAGCAGTAGCTACAGCAAAAACTATTTTATCCTTTATTGATGGAATTTCTTTCTTTTTATTTTTGAAAAGTTCCAGTCTGGTCTTATTCTTATTTTGTGTTATTCGTTTGAATCGAAATGGCTGAACTTGTCTCGTAATCCAGGATATTATCTGAAATTGTATATACGGTATTTTTAAATAGGAAACTTTAATGTCAAATTTTTTGCAAATTTGTTGTATTAATGCAAA